>JBJTVI010000083.1:0-9747 GCA_046081145.1 Rubrivivax sp. | reverse complement strand
GCCGCTGTTGGTGATCCAGGTCTTGGCACCCTGCACCACGTAGTCCTCACCCTCGCGCAGCGCGGTGCAGCGTATGGCCTGCAGATCGCTGCCGGCGTTGGGTTCGGTCAGGCCGATGCCACCTCGAAACTCGCCGCTGGCCATACGCGGCAGGAAGTGCGCCTTCTGCTCGGGTGTACCGAAGCGCTCGATCGCTCCGGCCATGATCAGGTGCGAGTTGAAGATGCCCGAGGGCGCCATCCACACCGAAGCCACCTTCACGACGATGCGGGCGTAGGTGCGCGCAGACAGGCCGAGCCCGCCCCACTCCTGGCCGATGGTGGCGCCGAACAGGCCGAGGGTCTTCATCTGCTCGACGATGTCGTGCGGGTATTCGTCGGCCTGGTCGAAGTGGCGTGCGGCCGGGCGCAGCTCGCCCTCCACCCAGGCGTCGACGCTGTCGAGGATGGCGCGCTCGTCCTCGTCGGTCCAGTGATTCATGCTCAGTAGCCCACCTTGTCTTCGACGCTGTGGCCGCGCTTGGCCACGAGGATCGTGCGCCTGAAGTGGCACACCACGGTGCCGGACTGGTTGAAGCCCGTGGTCTTGACCACCACCAGGCCCGCCCCGGGCCGGGAGCGCGACTCCCGCTTGTCCAGCACCTCGCTCTCCGAGCTCAGCGTGTCGCCGGCGAACACGGGGTGAGTGAGCTTGATCTCGTCCCAGCCGAGGTTGGCGATGGCCTTCTGCGACACGTCGGTGACGCTCTGGCCCACGAGGATGGCCAGCGTGAGCGGCGAGCACACGATGCAGCGTCCGAACTCGGAAGCCTTGGCGTACTCCGCATCGAAATGCATCGGGTGGGTGTTCATCGTCAGCAACGTGAACCAGGTGTTGTCGGCCTCGCTGATGGTGCGTGCCGGACGGTGCTCGTAGATGTCGCCGATCCGGAAATCCTCGAAATGGCGACCGAAGGTCTCGCGAAAGCGCTTCTCGCCCACCTGCTTGAACTGCTGGACCATGTCTGATTGCTCCTGTCAGGCACGCGCGCCTGGCGATTCGTGCTCGGATCGGGATTCCTGTGCCTCGTCATGCCCTCCCACCGCAGCCCGGCGAAGCAGGCGCTGCGCCGCCAGCACCACAGGTCTGTCGATCATGCGTCCGTCCAGCTGCACCGCGCCAGCGACGCCGCTGGCCGCCTCGACGATGCGCCGAGCACGCTCGACCGCATCGGGTGGCGGGGCGAAGCCCGCGTGCACCGGCGCGACCTGGGTCGGGTGGATGAGCGCCTTTCCCGTGTAGCCGAGGGCCGCCGCGCGAGCGGCTTCGGTCTGGGCCCCGGCGGGGTCGGTGATGTCCAGGAAGGGAACGTCCAGGCAGGCCATGCCAGCCTGCGCGGCAGCGTGGGCCAGCGTGCTGCGCGCCAGCAGCAGGGCCTCCCAGTTCATCGCGCAGCGCGCCTCGGCGCTGAAATCGGCACCCCCGAAAAGCAGTCCCTGCACCGACGGGTGGGCTGCGGCGATGGCGGGTGCCGCCTGCAACCCGGCCACGCTCTCGATCAGGGCGACCAAGGGTACCCCGGGCATCTGGGCGGCCAGCAGACGCATGTCGGACGCACCCTCGCACTTGGCCAGCATCACGAAGCCGGGCCGCAGGCCGGCGTCCTGCAGCGCGACGATGTCGCGCAGCCCGTCGCGGCTTGCCAAGCCGTTGATGCGCAACCCGCAGAGCGGGCCGACGCTTTCGGCGGTGGACAGGAAGTGCGCAACCACACAGGCTCGAGCAGCGGGCCGAGCCGATGCGGCCACGGCGTCCTCCAGATCGATGCACACCGCGTCGGCGCCGCTGGCCAGTGCGCGGGCGTAACGCTCCGGCCGGTCGGCGGGCACGAAGAGCAGGGAACGCAGGTCGGCGAGCATGTCGCTCAGCGCTCTGGTGAAGCGGGCCCGCGCGCCTCAGGCTTCCGCCGGCGGCGGCACCTGGGAGGCGAAGTGCTCGGCGATGGCACGCCGCGTGGTGACCCACACGCCACGCGCGTGCGCCACGTGCTCGAGGAACGCCTGAAGCGCACGTATGCGCCCGGGCCGGCCGATGATGCGCAGGTGCAGGCCAAGCGACATCATGCGCGGCGGGACGCCAGGCTGCCCGCCTTCGGCCAGGAGCTGGTCAAAGGTGTCGCAGGCGTACTTGAGCCAGAGGTCCGGGGTGTAGGCGGGCGCCACCCACATCTTCATGTCGTTCGAATCGAGCGCATAGGGCACGATCACCATGGCACGGTTGCTGCCCGGCACGGCATCCCAGAAGGGGGTGTCGGCGCTGTAGTCGTCCATGTGGTACAGGAATCCTTCCTCCTGCAGCAGGCGGCGCGTCGAATCGGTGTGCAGGTAGCGCGACAGCCAGCCCACCGGCCGCGTGCCGGTGGAGGCCTCGATGCTTCGGACCGCCCGGCGGATGAACTCGCGCTCCTCCTCTTCCTTCAGGCGGAACTGGTGCACCCAGCGCCAGCCGTGCGAGCAGGTCTCGTCTCCGCGCCCGCGGATGGCAGCGGCCAGCCGCGGCGCGCGCTCCAGGGCCTGGGCAGCTGCTGTCCAGGTGGCGGGCATGCCCTGGCGATCCAGCAGCGCCAGGATTCGCGGTGCGCCCTCGACGATCCCGTAGCGGTAATTGGATTCGTTGCCGTGCATGGGCACCGGCTTCTTGATCAGCACGCCGAGCTCGTCCACCGGCTCGGGGAAGGGGTCGCCCTCGGCCACGCTGTATTGCGAGCCCTCCTCGACGTTGACCACGATGGACAGGGCCAGCCTCGCCCCCTCGGGCCAGGACCAGTGCAGTGGCGCGGCAGCAGCAGGCACGGCCCCCGCCTCAGACCCTGCCAGGCCAAGATCGGCCCGAGGCAGCCAACACGCTCAATGCATCTCCTCGCCGCCGGACACGTTCATCGCCTCGCAGGTGATGTAGCGTGCCTGGTCCGAGCACAGGAAGGCGCAGGCGTGGGCCGTATCCTCGGGCAGGCCCGGCCGGCCAGCGGGATACGTGCGCGCATGTCGGCCAGGTACTGATCCACGCTCTTGCCGAGCAGCCGGGCAAAGTACTCGTTTTGCCAGGTACCCAGCCCGGTGGTCACGTGGTTGGGGCAGATCGCGTTCACGGTGATGCCGTGGGCGGCGAGCTCGATGGCCGAGACCCGTGTCAGGCCGACCAGCCCGTGCTTGCTGGCGCAGTAGGCCGAGGCGTGCGGGAATCCGGACTTCGCGGCCTGGCTCGCGATGTTGACGATGCGGCCGCCTCGCCCCTGCCGGATCATGCGCCTGGCCACCGCCTGCGTGGCGGCGAAAACGCCCCGCAGGTTGACGCCGAGCACGGCATCCCATTCGTCGAGGCTCATCTCGACGATGGGCTTCATCAGGTAGCCGATGCCGGCGTTGTTGACTAGGATGTCCACCCCACCGAAGTGCGCCTCGGTGGCGGCCACCAGGGCCTCGACGCTTGCCCCGTCGAGCATGTTGCAGGCCAAGGCCAGCGCCTGCCCGCCTGCCTGCGCGATCTCGGCGACGGCGGCCTGCATGTCTTCGTGGGCGCCGATGGCCGATGCCGGCAGGTTCGAGCCTGTCGGGGCCCCCAGGTCGCTCACCACCACCTTGACGCCTTCCTGCGCCAGGCGCAGTGCCATGGCCAGCCCTAGGCCCCCGCGCCGGCCCGAGCCGGTGACGATGGCCACCTTGCCGCGCAGCTCCGGGTAGGTGTTCATCGCGCCGCCCGCCTCACAGCGACTCGGTCAGGATGAACAGCGGGTTGTCGGCAAAGGCCTGAAACTGCGCGGCCACGGACTGCATGGCCGGCGTGCCGATGTCCTGGCCCAGCCGATCCATGCTGTTGATGCGCAGGATCTCCACGTACTGGTAGGGAGACGGGCCTCCCGTCAGCAGCCCCGAAGCCTTGAGCACCTCGAACTTGTCCACAGAGGGCAGCGCTCCGGCGGTGGGCAGATCCACCTCGCGGGCCCAGCGTTCGTAGGCCTCACGCTGTGAGGCATCCTTCAGGTTGAAGAGCACGATTACCGTGGTCATGGTCGGCACCCTGGGCCCGGCAAGACGGCTCGCGCAGGCAGAAAGTTGTCCGGACAAATCATAGCAGCGGCCCCCTCTGTGTCAACGCGCTGCACAGCCGCCGACCGGCCCTGTCCCGGCCGGTGCAAGACCAGCGCAGGACCTGCACGAGACCTTGAGGCGAGAGGGAGGCGGGGTTACCATGACTTCGACCCTGCCCTGTGTGCAGCAGCCTCGCGCTCCTGCGCCGCCCCTCCGGAGTCCGCCTTCCGTGTACACCGCCCCCACAGTCCTTCCCGGCGAGTTGCCCGTGCGCAACCCGCGCAGCGGCGAGATCGACACCACCGTGCGCGTCTTCGACGCGCACGAGGTGCGCTCGGTGGCCGATGCCCTGCGCATGGCGCAGCCCGCCTGGGCCGCCACGGCGCCGGCCGAGCGCCTGCGCGTGCTCGCCGCCCTGGCCGAGGCCCTGGCTGCAGAAGGCCCGGCGATCGTCGCGGCCCTGGAGGCCGATACCGGTCGGCGCAGCGAGTCTCTCATCGAGCTGCAAGGCGTCATCGGCATCCTGCTGCGCTGGATCGGGGACGCCCCGGCCCTGCTGGCCGAGGTGCCGCCGCGCCGCTCGCGCGTGCCGCACATCGTCATCGAGCAGCACCAGCGGCCCTATGGCGTGGCGGGCATCATCAGCCCCTGGAACTTCCCGCTGCTTCTGTCGCTGATCGACGCCATCCCGGCACTGGCAGCGGGCTGTAGCGTGCTGATCAAGCCTTCTGAAGCGACGCCGCGCTTCGTGCCCGCGCTGCAGCGGGCCGTCGAGCGGGTGCCGGGCCTGCCCGCGCTCCTTCAATTCGTCACGGGCGGGGCCGCCACGGGCGAGGCCCTGGTGCGTTCGGTGGACGTGCTGTGCTTCACCGGCAGCGTGCGCACCGGTGAGCGTGTGGCGCAACTGGCGGCGCAATGCTTCGTGCCGGCGCATCTCGAGCTCGGCGGAAAGGACGCCGCCATCGTCTGTGCAGACGCCGATCTGGCGCGCGCCGCCCGCTCCCTGACGTGGGGCAGCATGGGCAGCGCCGGACAGAGCTGCATGTCCATCGAGCGCTGCTACGTGGACAGGCGTGTGCACGACGCCTTCGTGGGCATGTTGTGCGAGGAGGTCGGTGCGCTGCGTCATGCCTGGCCCGACATGGCCAATGGCCCGATCGGGCCGATCCTCGCCGCCGTGCAGGTTCCCGTCGTCGAGCGCCAGCTCGCCGATGCGCTGGCGCGCGGTGCCAGGGCCCGGGTGGGGGGCGCGGTGGTGCACCTCGGCGGAGGGGCCTGGTGCGAGCCCACCGTGCTGGTGGACGTGACGCACGAGATGGAAGTGATGCGCGAGGAAACCTTTGCCGCGATCCTGCCCGTGATGGCCTTCGAGGACGAGGACGAGGCAGTGCGGCTGGCCAACGACAGCGACTACGGCCTGTCGGGTGCGGTGTTTTCGGCGGACACGGACCGCGCACGGCGCATCGCAGGTCGGCTCCAGGCCGGCGCCATCTCCATCAACGATGCGGCGCTGACCGCCATGGTCTACGACGCCAGCAAGCAGTCCTTCAAGCGCTCCGGCCTGGGCGGCTCGCGCATGGGTACGGCCAGCCTGCAGCGCTTCTACCGCCAGCAGGCCTTCCTGATCAACGACGGCACGCCCTCACCCTGGTGGTTCGCTCCCGCCATGCGCGCCGGCCACGCGCGCTGAGGGCGCGCTGAGGGGTCGTCCCTGCGGAAACACCCTGGGCGACCCGCCCTGGTCGGCGTTGCGCCGCGGCCAAAGCCCGTTCGGAGCGTCTGGACAAGAATTCCCCAGGTGCTACAGTTGTCCGGACAACTTCAGGGCGCGGGCGACCACCGGCGGGGTGGCCCGTCGCCCCGCACGACTGCCTGCCCGGCCCGTCCAGGGTCAGCCGCCAACCACTGGAGGTTCCTCGATGCGCACCCCTCAACGCCTGATTCGTCCACTGGCCCTGACGGCCCTCGCTTCGGCCTGCCTGCAGGCACTGGCCCAGGGAACCGCCCCGAGCCAGACCGTCGAGGTCACGGCGCGGCGCCAGGTCGAGCGCATCATCGATGTGCCGGTGTCTGTCACCGCACTGAGCGGCCAGGAGATCACCGAGCGCGGCCTGACTTCGCTGATCGAGCTGACGAGCTTCACCCCGGGGCTGCTGTACTCACCCGACTTCGGCCGCATCTCGGAGCGTCCGGTGATTCGCGGCATTTCGGCCCTGCGGCCGGAGGCACCGCAGCCGGTGTCGGTCTTCGTGGACGGGATCTTCGTGCGCGATGGCGTGATGGCCCTGGCCCTCGACGATGCGCAGCGCGTGGAGGTCATCAAGGGTCCGCAGTCGGCCCTGTACGGCCGCGCGAGCTACGCGGGCGCCATCAACTACATCAGCGCCAAGCCCGGCAGCACCGCCTCCGGCCGGGCCTTCGTGACGCTCGGCCAGGCCGACGGCAACTCCGGGTTCGGCGCGATCTCGCTGCCGCTGATCAAGGACGAGCTCGCCCTGCGCGCGACCGCCAAGTTCAGCACCTTCGGCGGCCAGTACACCAACACCCAGACGGGAAACCGCATCGGCACGGAGGACACCTCCAGCATGGGCCTGCAGATGCACTACACGCCCAGCCGAAAGTTCAGCGCCAACTTCACCCTGAACCACTCCGAGGAAAGCGACGGCCTCTTCAACGCCACGGTGCGCACCGTCCCGATCCAGGCAGGCGGCGTGGTGACGAGCCAGAACAACTCCACCAACCTGGCCAACGGCGCGAGCTGCAACGGCCGCACGATCAACATCGTGGGCAACAACGCCGTCACCGGCCTGCCCGACCCGTCGGTGGCCGCAGCCGCCACGACACGGCTCAACGGCTGGCCCTGCGGCCCGGCCAACTTCACGGGCACCCTGGTCACCCGAAACGAGCGCGACCTCTCCAACTACACCGATCCGACCACCGGCATCAACTACGGCAACATCGCCGGCAGCCGCCGCGAGATCGACCGCGGCGGCCTGACGCTGAACTGGGAGTTGGCAGGCGGGGCCACCTTCACCTCCCAGACGGGCTACACCCGGCAGCAGTCCTCCATCGGCGCCGACCAGTCCTACAACGCCACACAGTTCTCGATCGCCGGGGCCTCTTGGCTGAGCTACGACCGCGATGCGCTCAACTACTGGTCGCAGGAGTTCCGCCTCGCCTCCGACGACAGCAAGCCCATGCAGTGGATGGTGGGTGCCTTCTTCTACGAGGAGGAGGGCAGCGGCTTCACCGCCAACGGCGTCATCCGGCGCGTGGGAACCTCGGTCCTGCCGGCGTCCATGAGCCCGAAGTCGGGCTCGAAGGTCACCAACAGCTCCCCCTTCGGCCGGGTGCAGTTCCAGCTCGGCGGCAACGTGCGCGCTTCTCTCGAGGGGCGCTTCAACCGGGAGACGGTTGAGGTAGTGGGCACGCCCCTGGGGGTGGCCACCGTGAGCGTGGGTACCTGCGTGGCCGGCCAGCCGTGCGTGGTCTCGGGCAGCCGCACCTTCACCGATTTCTCCCCGCGCGTGACGCTCGACTACAAGCCGGGCAAGGATTCGCTGCTCTACGCCCAGGCTGCCACGGGCAGCAAGAGCGGCGGCTTCAACACCACCCCGGGTCTGCCGGCGGCCAGCTTCTCGTACGAGGGCGAGAAGGTGAAGTCCCTGGAGGCAGGCTACAAGTCGCAGATGGGTCGCGCCGCGTTCAACGTGGCCTTCTTCCGCAACGACATCGACAACCTGCAGCTCTCCAACATCTCTACGGTGACGAGCCCGTTCTCCGGTGCCGCCAGCACCACCACGATCGTCAACAACGTGGGCAAGGCGCGCACGCAGGGCTTCGAGCTCGACACGAGCGTGCGGGCCACGGATTGGCTGCGCCTGGCGGCCCTGTACGCCTTCACCGATGCCAAGGCGATCCAGGGCACCGAGATCACCAACGGCACGGTCTTCGGCGGCAACATGTCGGTGGCCGGCTTCACGCTGCCGCGCACACCGCGCCACTCCGCCACCCTCAGCGCCTCGGTGGATGCGCCGGCGCCGTCGCTGGGCAGCGGCGTGCGGCTCACCGGACGGGCTGACCTGAGCTACCTGTCGCGGCGCTACGCCGAGATCCAGAACATGGTCTGGGCCGACGACGTCACGCGCGTGAATCTCAGCGCCGGGCTGAAGGGAAAGGGCTGGAGCACCCAGCTGTGGGTCACCAACGCCACGAACGATGCCACCTCGATGAACGGCTTCCGCTACCTCGACCCGGTGACGTTCCGCCGGACGGCGGTGGATTTCCTGCCCAAGCTGCGACAGGTGGGGGTGACGGGGCGCTTCGAGTTCTGACGCAGGCCCCGCACCGGGCCAGCCTGGCCCGGTGATCAAGGCTCAGGGCAGCAGCTCCAGCCAGGCCCCAGGCGATAACTCCCGAAGGCTCGCCTGCGCCATGCTCGCCGCGGCCGGCTGCGCTGCGTCCCCCAGGGGGAAGCCGGCGTGGCGCATGCTGACCCACGCCAAGCCCTCCGGAAGCCGACCCGGCTCGGGCGGCGTGATGGGCACGGCGCCTGGCGGCATCGCCACTTCGTCGATCTCGAACAGACAGGCTCCGGCCCACTGCAGCGTGGCCACCGGCCAGCGCTTGTCCAGCGGGTGGCCCCAGGCCCGGTTGAGGACCGTGATGCGGGTGTCGAAGCGCAGTGTTTGCAGGGGATGAAGCGCCGAGCAGGCCAGGATGACGTCCTCGCGTGCGGCGGCGCTCATCACGGCGATGAAGAGCCCGCCCAACTCGTCGCCCTTGGGGATGCTCGAGGACAGCGGGATGTCGAAGGGCGGCACGGGCTGCCTGACCTGCGTGAGGTAGAGCATCTCGCCGGCCGGGCCGATGGCCTGCATGGCACGGATGGCCGGGCTCACATCCAGATCGGCGGGCGGGCCGACGATCTCGAAACCCGCGGCAGCCACGCGCGGAGCGAGTGCGTCGACATCACGGACCAGTATCTCCAGGGCCAGCCAGCCGTGGGTCATCCGCGTGGAACGGGGCCCAGCGCCTGGAATCTCGATCAGGCGCAGCAGTGCGGGCACTTCGGGATCGGGCGAGCCCAGCTCGCACCAGCTCCTGCCCTCCAGGGTGGGCTGCCGCCAAGCCAGAGCCTGCTTGGCGTCGACCCGACCCTGACCTCGCAGGCCCAGGCCCAGGGCCGCGTAGGCGCGCTGCAAGGGCTGCAAGTCGCCGACAATCAAGGTGGCCTGCAGCAGCGGGCCGGCCGCGGGCGGACCTGCCTGCGTCGGGGCTTGCCCTGGCGCCTGGGTGGATGCGTGAGCCATGGTCGAGGGCCCGGCTCCTGACGGGAGGCCGGTCATGTCAAGGGATACGTCGGCACTCCCATCATGCTCGAACTTCGCCAGGAACACACCATCGCGCGGCTGCTGATCCGCCGGCCAGGCAAGAAGAACGCCATGACCGAGGACATGTGGCGTAGCCTGCTGGATCATTGCGAAGGACTGCGCCGGGCCTGCGAATCTGCCGCGCCCGATGCACCCCGCGTGCTGGTGCTGCAGGGAGAAGGCGGTGCCTTCTGCGCGGGGGCCGACATCGGGGAGATGCAGCAGCTCGTGCGCTCGGCCACGAGGATGGCTGACAACAACCGGGTCGTGGAGGCGGCGCAGCTGGCCCTGGAGCGGCTGCCGATGCC
>JBJTVI010000082.1:0-3280 GCA_046081145.1 Rubrivivax sp. | reverse complement strand
GTCACGGGGCAGGTACCCACGCCAGCGATCGGCCTGGACGCCTTCCAGGAGTGCGACACGGTGGGCATCACGCGCCCGATCGTCAAGCACAACTTCCTCGTCAAGGACGTGCGCGATCTGGCCGAGACGATGAAGAAGGCCTTCCACATCGCACGTACCGGCCGCCCGGGCCCGGTCGTGGTGGACGTGCCCAAGGACGTCTCGCTCAAGACCTGCCCCTTCCATTACCCCGAGAAGGTGCAGATGCGCTCCTACAACCCGGTGCGCAAGGGGCACGCCGGGCAGATCCGCAAGGCCGTGCAGCTGCTGCTGGCAGCCCAGCGCCCCTACATCTACACCGGCGGCGGCGTGATCCTGGGCAACGCATCGGCCGAGCTGCGCGAGCTCGTCGACCTGCTCGGCTACCCCTGCACCAACACGCTGATGGGGCTGGGCGCCATGCCCGCCTCGCACCCGGGCTTCCTCGGGATGCTCGGCATGCACGGCACCTACGAGGCCAACATGACGATGCAGCACTGCGACGTGCTGCTGGCGGTGGGCGCGCGCTTCGACGACCGTGTCATCGGCAATCCGCGCCACTTCGCGCAAAACGAGCGCAAGATCATCCACGTGGACATCGACCCCTCGTCGATCTCCAAGCGCGTGAAGGTCGACATCCCCATCGTCGGGGACGTGCGCGAGGTGCTGCAGGAGCTGCTTGCGCAGATCCGTGATGCGCAGTCGCGCCCCGACGCCCAGGCCCTGTCTGCCTGGTGGAAGCAGATCGGCGAGTGGCGCGGCCGCGAGTGCCTGAAGTACCGCCCCAGCGATGAAGTCATCAAGCCGCAGATGGTGGTCGAGACGCTGCACCGCCTCACGCGCGGCACCGATGCCTACATCACCTCGGATGTCGGCCAGCACCAGATGTGGGCGGCGCAGTACTACGGCTTCGAGGAGCCGCGTCGCTGGATCAATTCCGGCGGCCTGGGCACGATGGGCGTGGGCCTGCCCTATGCCATGGGCATCAAGAAGGCGCTGCCCGATGCGGACGTGTTCTGCATCACGGGCGAGGGCTCGATCCAGATGTGCATCCAGGAGCTCTCCACCTGCCTGCAGTACCGCACGCCCGTGAAGGTCGTCTCGCTCAACAATCGCTACCTCGGCATGGTGCGGCAGTGGCAGCAGCTCGACTATGGCGGGCGCTATTCGCACAGCTACATGGATGCGCTGCCCGATTTCGTCAAGCTCGCCGAAGCCTACGGCCACATCGGCATGCTCGTGGACAAGCCCGCCGACGTCGAGCCGGCCCTGCGCGAGGCCATCCGCCTGAAGGAGCGCACCGTGTTCCTGGATATCCGAACCGATCCGGGCGAGAACGTCTGGCCCATGGTCCAGGCCGGCAAGGGCATCACCGAGATGCTGCTCGGCTCCGAGGACCTCTGAGGCCCGGGCGCAGGGCGACGCGGCGGGAGAGGGCCCACCCGGCCCTCGAAGGCTGCGCCTCCCGAGCCGCGGCCCGTTCACGACCCACCTGAACCCCCAACCGCCCACCCCGCCGGCCAAGCCCGTTCGACCCACCGGTCGATCTCAGGCGAGGAGCCGGCCGAGGATGCACCATGAAGCACATCATCGCGGTCCTGCTCGAGAACGAACCCGGGGCGCTGTCGCGCGTCGTCGCACTTTTTTCCGCGCGCGGCTACAACATCGAGAGCCTGACGGTGGCGCCCACCGAGGATGCCTCGCTGTCGCGCATGACCATCGTCACGACCGGTTCCGACGAGATCATCGAGCAGATCACCAAGCACCTGAACCGCCTCATCGAGGTCGTGAAGGTGGTTGACCTCACCGAGGCCAGCTACACCGAGCGCGAACTGATGCTGCTGAAGGTGCGTGCCGTCGGCAAGGAGCGCGAGGAGATGATGCGCATGGCCGAGATCTTCCGCGGCCGCATCATCGACGTCACCGACAAGGCCTACACGATCGAGCTCACCGGTGACTCGGCCAAGCTCGATGCCTTTCTCCAGGCCATCGACCGCGCCGCGATCCTCGAGACCGTTCGAACCGGCGCCTGCGGCATCGGCCGCGGCGAGCGCATTCTGCGCATCTGATCTTTCCCCGTTTCCGCCATTCCCCCTTTTCACGCAGCAGAGAGCAACACCATGAAGGTTTACTACGACAAGGACGCCGACCTCAGCCTCATCAAGGGCAAGAACGTGACGATCGTGGGCTACGGCTCGCAGGGCCATGCGCACGCGCAGAACCTCAACGACAGCGGCGTCAAGGTGACCGTCGGCCTGCGCCGCGGCGGGGCCTCCTGGGCCAAGGTCGAGAAGGCGGGGCTGAAGGTCGCCGAGGTGGCCGAGGCCGTCAAGGGCGCGGACGTGGTGATGATCCTGCTGCCCGACGAGCAGATCGCCTCGGTCTACAAGAACGACGTGGAGCCCCATATCCGCCCGGGCGCCTCGCTGGCCTTCGCGCACGGCTTCAACGTCCACTACGGCCAGGTCGTCCCGCGCGAGGATCTCGATGTGTGGATGGTCGCGCCCAAGGCGCCCGGCCACACCGTGCGCAGCACCTATGCCCAGGGCGGCGGCGTGCCGCACCTGATTGCCGTGCACGCCGACCGCAGCGGCAAGGCGCGCGACCTGGCGCTGAGCTACGCGGCGGCTAACGGCGGGGGCAAGGCCGGCATCATCGAGACTAACTTCCGCGAGGAGACCGAGACCGACCTCTTCGGCGAGCAGGCGGTGCTGTGCGGCGGCACGGTGGAGCTCATCAAGGCGGGCTTCGAGACGCTGGTCGAGGCCGGCTACGCCCCGGAGATGGCCTACTTCGAGTGCCTGCACGAGCTCAAGCTGATCGTCGACCTCATCTACGAGGGCGGCATCGCCAACATGAACTACTCGATCTCCAACAACGCCGAGTACGGCGAGTACGTGACGGGCCCCAGGATCGTCACCGACGAGACGCGTGCCATCATGCGCCAGGCGCTGCGCGACATCCAGACGGGCGAGTACGCCAAGAGCTTCATCCTGGAGAACCGGGCGGGCGCCCCCACGCTGACTTCGCGCCGGCGCCTGATGGCCGAGCACGAGATCGAGGTGGTGGGCGAGAAGCTGCGTGCGATGATGCCGTGGATCAAGGCCAACAAGCTGGTCGATCGCAGCCGCAACTGAGGAACGTGGAAGCCCCCGAGACCCCCACCCGGCCCCCGCCCCGCAAGGGGCTGTACGTGCTGCCCAACCTGTTCACGATCGCGGCCCTCTTCGGCGGGTTCTACGCGATCGTGATGGCCATGAAC
>JBJTVI010000081.1:0-6313 GCA_046081145.1 Rubrivivax sp. | reverse complement strand
GGGCGGGCCGGTTCGAGTCGAGCCCGTTGGGGGGCTCGGCGATGCACGCATCGCCAATCTGCGCGCCGGCGCGCACGCGCTGAAGATCAAGTGCGATCCGGGCGCGGAATTGACCGAAGGGGCAACCGTGCACGTGGCCTTCGCACCCACGGCCGCGCACCTCTTTTCACGCCTGGACGGCACGCGACTGACGGCCGTCCAGGCCGTCCAGGCTGCACCGGCCGTACCG
Organism: Rubrivivax sp.; assembly: GCA_046081145.1. Taxonomy (GTDB): domain Bacteria; phylum Pseudomonadota; class Gammaproteobacteria; order Burkholderiales; family Burkholderiaceae_C; genus Rubrivivax. The sequence goes on along the minus strand of JBJTVI010000081.1, from coordinate 6,084 downwards.
GCCGTACCGGACCAGCCGGCCTGAGCACGCCCGGCGGCCGCAGCACGCAGCACACCGCAGCACGCCCACGAACGCCGCCCCGGCACTCACCGTCGCACTCACAGTCGCACCCGACCCCGCACCCAGGAGACGCACCCCATGACCCAGCGCCCCGACATCGTCCTCATCCTCAACGACGACATGGGCTACTCCGACCTCGGCTGCTTTGGCGGCGAGGTGGACACGCCCACGCTGGACCGCCTGGCCCGCGACGGGCTGCGCTTCTCGCAGTTCTACAACACCGCCCGCTGCAGCCCCTCGCGCGCCTCGTTGCTTACCGGGCTGCACCCGCACCAGACCGGCATCGGCATCCTCACCTACGACAGCGGGCCCGAGGGCTATGCGGGCAACCTCAACCAGCGCTGCGTGACGATCGCGCAGGCCCTGAAGGCCGGGGGCTACCGCACCTACATGAGCGGCAAGTGGCACGTCTCGAGCAACCTGCGCGAGCCCACCGACTCCTGGCCGATGCAGCGCGGCTTCGACGCCTTCTACGGCACCATCATCGGCGCGGGCAGCTTCTACGACCCCAACACGCTCACGCGCGGCAACGTCAACGTCGAGCACGAGGCGCACGAGGAAGGCTTCTTCTACACCGATGCGATCAGCGACCAGGCCGTGGCCTACATCCGGGAGCACCACGCGCAGCACCGCGAGCAGCCGCTCTTCCAGTACGTGGCCTACACCGCGCCGCATTGGCCGCTGCACGCGCACGAGGAGGACATCGCCAAGTACAAGGGCCGCTTCGACGCCGGATGGGATGCGCTGCGCGAGGAGCGGCTGCAGCGCCTGGTGGCCTCGGGCGTCCTGCGCGACAACTGGAAGCTCAGCCCGCGCGACCCGAACCAACCACCCTGGACCGAGGCCGAGCACAAGGCCTGGCTGCTGCGCTGCATGGAGGTCTATGCCGCGCAGATCGACCGCATGGACCAGGGCATCGGGCGCATCGTGCGCGCGCTCGAGGAAGCCGGGCGCCTGGACAACACGCTCTTCATCTTCCTGGCCGACAACGGCGCCTGCGCGGAAGACATCCCCGAGGGCGTGTCGCTGGAGGAGCTGGTGGACAAGCTCATGATCGCGCGGTCACACACGCGAAGCGGCGAGCCCGTGCACATCGGCAACAACGCCTCGATCATGCCGGGCCCGGAGAACACCTACCAGAGCTACGGCCAGGCCTGGGCGAACCTGTCGAACACGCCGTTTCGCCTCTACAAGCACTGGATCCACGAGGGCGGGATCTCGACCCCGCTGATCATGCACTGGCCGCAGGGCATCACCGAGCGCGGCGCGATACGCCACACGCCGGGCTACCTGCCCGACATCATGGCCACGCTGCTGGACGTGACCGGGCTGCCCTACCCCGAGCAGTGGGAGGATCAGGCGATCGCGCCGCTGGAAGGCCACTCGCTCAAGCCCGCCCTGCAGGCCGAGCTGCCCGAGCGCCCGCCGATGTTCTGGGAGCATGAGGGCAACTGCGCGGTGCGCATCGGCAAGTGGAAGCTGGTGCGCAAGCACCCCGGCCCCTGGGAGCTCTACGACCTGGATGCCGACCGCACCGAGCTCAACGATCTGGCGGCGCAGCATCCCGAGCGCGTGCGCGACATGGCCGCGCAGTACGAGGCCTGGGCGCAGCGCTGCGGCGTGATCCCGCGCGAGCAGATCGTGGCGCTGATGCGCAGCCAGGGCGTCACGCGTGCCTTCTGGGAAGACGAGTGAAGGCCGGCGGCGGTGACTGAGGCCGCCCGCGCCTGCTGCAGCCCCGCCCGGCCCGAAGGCCAGGCGCCGCCGCTCTACCCCACCCCGCAGGCGTGGCGCGAAGCGGGCCCCGGGCAGGGGGCAAGCCTGGAGGATGAGCGCCCGCGCCTCGTGCGCCTGCCCGGCGGCGAGTTCGGGATGGGCACCGACAGCGCCGAGGGCTTCGCCGAGGATGGCGAGGGCCCTGCGCGGCGTGTGCGCCTGGCACCTTTCGCAATGGCCGAGACCACCGTCACCAACGCGCAGTTCCGCGCCTTCGTGCGCGCCACGCACCACGTGACGCAGGCCGAGGAACTCGGCTCGTCTTTCGTGTTCTGGTTGCAGCTGCCCACGCCCGCGCGCCAGGCCGCGCGCCGCACTGCCGCGGCGCTGCCCTGGTGGGTACCGGTGGAAGGCGCGTGCTGGCAGCGTCCGTTCGGGCCCGGCTCGACGATCCTCGACCGGCTCGATCACCCCGTGGTGCAGGTGTCGTGGCACGACGCGCAGGCCTATTGCGAATGGTCCGGCATGCGGCTGCCCAGCGAGGCGCAGTGGGAGTACGCCGCGCGCGGCGGGCTCGAAGGCGCACGCTACCCCTGGGGCGACGAGCTCGGCGACGAGGGCCGCGGCCTGTGCCAGATCTGGCGCGGGCGCTTTCCGGACCAGCCCGCCGAGGGCTGGACCCCCGCTCCGGTGGCGGCAGCCAGCTTTGCGCCCAACGGCTACGGCCTGTACCAGATGGCGGGCAACGTCTGGGAGTGGTGCGCCGACTGGTACTCGCCGCGCTACCACCTCGACACCTCGGCCGACGAGCCGCTGCAGGCGCTGCCGAGCGGCCGGCGCACGATGCGAGGCGGCTCGTTCCTGTGCCACGCCTCGTACTGCAACCGCTACCGGGTGGCCGGGCGCAGCTTCAACACACCCGCGAGCGCTGCCTCGAACATCGGCTTTCGCGTATCAGCGTGAGCGCACACTTACCATAGGAGGCACAGAGCATGAGACAGCAGGCGGATGGAAAGAGTCGACGCCAGGCGCTGGGAGGACTGCTGGGGCTCGCCAGCGTGGCCAGCGGGCTGATCGCGCCGGCGCGGGCCCAGCCGGCCTTCCCGAGCCGGCCCCTGCGCATCGTCGTGCCCTGGGCCCCCGGGGGCCTGGTCGACACAGGCGGCCGCGTGCTGGCCGAGGGCCTGGGCAAGGCCTGGGGCATGGGCGCCACGGCCGAGAACGTGCCCGGTGCCGCCGGCACGCTCGGTGCCGACCAGGTGGCCAAGTCCGCACCCGACGGCCACACGCTGCTGATGGGCACGAGCTCGATCGCCCTGGACGTGGCCGGTGGCCGCAAGACGGCCTACGACCCGCTCAAGGACCTCGCGCCGGTGGCCCTGGTGGCCGACAGCCACTCGGTGATCGTGGTGCCCGCCAGTGCGCCGTACCGCACGCTGGCCGAGCTGATGGCCGCCGCCAAGGCCAAGCCGGGCGAGCTCTCCTACGGCACGCCCGGGGTCGGCAGCCCGGCACACCTCTTCAGCGAGCTGCTCGCGCAAACCGCTGGCGTTCAGATGTTGCACGTGCCCTACGGCCGCAGCCCCGCGATGACCGACCTCATCGGCGGGCGCTTGTCGCTGATGGTGGCCACCGTACCGGTGGCGCTGCCGCAGATCCGGGGTGGCCAGCTGCGCGCCCTCGCCGTCACGGGCCGGCAGCGCTTTGCGCTGCTGCCGGAAGTGCCCACCGCAGCCGAGGCGGGCCTGGCGGGCTACGAGGCGGGCCAATGGCTCGGCGTGTTCGCACCCGTGGCCACGCCCAAGGACACGGTGCAGCGGCTGGCCACCGAGATCACACGGCTGCTGGCGGTGCCCGCCACCGTGCAAACGCTGGTGCAGCGCGGGCTCGAGCCGCGCGTCGGCGGGCCCCAGGAGCTGGCCGCGGCCCTGGCTGCCGACATCCGCAAGTGGGGCCAGGTGATGCGCGCCGGGCAGATCAAGCTCGAGAGCTGATGAGCGCCGCCACCCCACCCGCGGCCGCCACGGCTGCCACAGCCGCCACAGCCGAGCGCCCGCACATCGTGCTCGTGATGGCCGACCAGTTGTCGGCTCCCTTCCTGTCCCTCTACGGGCATCCGGTGGTGCGCACGCCCAGGCTTGCGGCGCTCGCACGCGAGAGCGTGGTGTTCGACTCGGCCTACTGCAACTTCCCGATCTGTGCGCCCTCGCGCGCTTCGATGCTCGCCGGGCGCATGCCGCATGCGCTTCAGGTCTGGGACAACGCGAGCGAGTTGCGCGCCGAGGTGCCCACGATGGCGCACTACCTGTCGGCCGCGGGCTACCGCACGGTGCTGGCCGGCAAGATGCACTTCGTCGGACCCGACCAGCTGCACGGCTTTCACGAGCGGCTCACCACCGACATCTACCCGGCCGAGTTCCTGTGGGTGCCCGACTGGTCGCAGGGCCCGGGCCACAAGCCCACCGGCGTGGGCATGGGCCACGTCGTGGACGCGGGGCCGAGCCTGCGCAACATGCAGATCGACTACGACGAGGAGGTGGCGCACGTGGCGGTGCAGCGCATCTGGGACCTCGCGCGCGCCGAGGAGCGCGGCGAGGCCGGGGCGCACTTCCTCACCGTCTCCTTCACGCATCCGCACCCGCCCTTCGTCGCGCCGCAGGCGCACTGGGAGCGCTACGAAGGCGTGGAGATCGACCCGCCACGGGTGCCGGAGATCCCCTACGAACGGCTGGACCCGCACAGCCAGTGGCTCTACCTGGCGCACGGCCAGGACCGCCACCGCATCACGCCCGCGCATGTGCAGCGCGCCCGGCGCGCCTACTACGCGATGGCGAGCTACGTCGACGAAAAGATCGGCCTGGTGCTCGACGCGCTGGCGCAAAGCGGCCTGGCCTCGCGCAGCCTCGTGGTCTTCTGTGCCGACCACGGCGAGATGATGGGCGAGCGCGGGATGTGGTTCAAGCAGACCTTCTACGAGCCCTCGGTGCGCGTGCCGCTGGTGGTGCGCTGGCCCGGCGTCACGCAGCCCGGGCGCCGCAGCGGCGCGTGCTCGCTCGTGGATCTGCTGCCCACCTTCCTCGACGCGGCCGCCGGAGCCGGCGGTGCGCGCATCGAGCCGGTCGATCCTCTGGACGGCCGCAGCCTGCTGCCCGTGCTGCAAGGCGCCCAAGGCCATGGCGCCGACGTGCTGTCGGAGTACTCCTCGGAAGGCGTGTGCGCGCCGTCGCGGATGCTGCGCCGCGGCCCGCACAAGCTCGTCTGCACGCTCGGGCTGGCGCCGCTGCTCTTCGATCTGGCCCACGATCCGCTGGAGCTGCAAAACCTGGCGGCCGATCCGGCACACGCCGACTTGCTCGCTGCCCTGCTCGCGCGCGTACAGGCCGACTGGGACGCACCGGCCCTCGATGCCAGCATCCGGGCGAGCCAGCGCAGGCGGCTCTTCCTGCGTCAGCTCGCCCTGGCGCGCGGCGAGTTCCCGGCCTGGTCCTGGGAGGCCCGGCCCGGCGACCGCGACCGCTTCGTGCGGCCGTCCACCGCAGGCGGAGCCGTCGGCCCCAAGCCGCGGCTGCGCTATCCCTTCGTGTCGCCCACTCCACCCGATCGGCCACCGCGGGACTGAACCCCCGGCACCCCGCGTCGCACCGCGGACCGCGATGCACCTGCCGCGCCGATGGCGCAGGCCCGCGCTCAGCCCGGAATCAGCCTGGCCTGCGTGCCATCCACCCCCACGACCACCTCCGCGCCGGGTGCAAAGCGACCCTGGCCGATGCGGTGCACCTCGTCGACCGACAGCACCTGGCCCCCGGCCTGCACGCGGTAGCGCGTGGTTTCGCCCAGGAACTCCGCCGCCTGCACCACCCCTTCGGTCCAGGCCAGCCGTGCATCGCGCACCACACGCCGCGAGCCCAGCACGAATGCACCGGGTCGCAGCGCCACCGTCACCGGCCCGCGCATGAAGCCGCCGGCGGCCTCGGACAAGCGGATCGTGCCCAGGCCGTCGAGCTCGACGGCCACGCTGCCGTCGGCAAACAGCCGCGCCGAGCCCGGCAGCAGGTTGGTCGTGCCCACGAATCCCGCCACGAAGGCGTTGGCCGGCTTGTCATAGAGCTCCATGGGCGTGCCCACCTGCTGCACCACGCCGTGCTCGAGCACGGCCATGCGGTCGGCGGTGGTCATCGCCTCCTCCTGATCGTGCGTGACGAAGATCGTCGTCACGCCCAGGCGCCGCTGCATCGCGTGCAGTTCCTGGCGCATCTGCACGCGCAGCGTCTTGTCCAGGTTCGACAGCGGCTCGTCGAGCAGCAGCAC
>JBJTVI010000080.1:0-3932 GCA_046081145.1 Rubrivivax sp. | reverse complement strand
GTTGTCTCGCCGAATCGTTGTGAAATTGCAACGCATTGGCTGGGCCGCCGCGGACTCGGGTGGCGGGTTTCAGGGCCGCTCCCGATTCTTCCTGCCCACTCGCGATGAAACCTCCCGGAGGGTTTGGCAGCCTCGGCCGTCAAACCCTCCGGCTTCATTTCCAGCGTGTGCGGGTCATTTTCGGACGCACGCGCGTACGCCATCGGACGATGCACCTGCCGACAGGGCAGGGCGGTTTCACAGGCTCGGCTGCCGTGATTCCACGCTCGCCCGCCCGGGTGCTCGATCGCCCCGTTTGCACACCTTTCCGACACCCTCGAATGGGGTATGGAAGAAGCGCTGCCTTAGCTCGGAAAATACGCGGCTCGAAGGTGTCGCCCGCGCCTTGTGGCAGGTTCAGGGCAGGAGATTCGGCAGAGCCTCGCGCCGCAGCCCCGAAACCCTCCACCGCCGCATGCAGGATTCGCGCGTGGCCGGCTGCGCAAGTGCTGGCGGATTCATCGGGCCGGTCGGCTTCGCAGGGGCCCACGCACCGGCGAATCGAGCTGGCCGAATTGCGAGCCCGCCAGGCGCACTCAGGCGCCTGGCCGCGCGGATTCAGGTTGGGCACAACCCCCCCGAATCGCCTATCCAAGGCCCCCGCAGCTGTCAAGACCCCAAGTCGAGAATAGCAAGGGGTTTTTGCCTACTCCTTCACGGATCACCCCGCCTAAACTCCCCCTCCCGGTTTTTGGCTGGCCCACCTTCCGACCGTGCCCGACACGCGTTCGAAGGATTCAAGGCTCTGCCCACCGGATCGAAGCGTCTTGCACGCGGGGGAATGAGATGGGACAGCTGGGTGGAATGAGGGTGCGCAGCATCACCTTTGCGAGCGTGCCGCGGTCGGTATCTTTGCTGGCCTTGGCCGTGGGCGCTCCGCAGGTATGGGCGCAGTATTCGACCAGTGCCGACGTGAATGCCTCGGCCACCGTGGTGCGCACGCTGGCCGTGACGGCCACGACAGAGCTGAGCTTCGGCACCTTTGCCGCCGGCAACGCCGCCGGCACGCTGACGCTCTCGGCCACCGGCAACCGCAACTCCACGGGTGGCGTCACGCTCGTGGCCACCAACCCGGGCAGCCATGCCACCGTGACCCTCGGCGGCACGCCGGGCACCAGCTACAGCGTGTTGCTGCCCACCACCGTCCAGCTCACGGCCGCCAGCGGCAGCGCCACCATGACGCTGGGCGGCTTCACCACCACGCTCACGGGCCTGCAGGGCAGCCTCACCACCAGCGGCACGGGTTCCTTCGGAATCGGTGGCACGCTTTCCGTGAATGCCAACCAGGCCATCGGCACCTACTCCGGGAATTTCACGGTCACGCTGAACTACAACTGAAGCGAGCCATCCGCCGGTGCGCGGGTTGGGTATCGCGGTTCCCGCAGGGGCCCCATTTCGGCGAGGTTCTCCAGCCCGGGCTCCTGCAGTTTTCTGCCCGCCGGCCACAGAGTTGGTCGGGTTTCGAACCGTTCTTTAGGCGTTGGTCCGCCACCGGGCAGGCCATGATTCGATGGATGCCGCTGCAGCCTGGCTGCCGCGACGGGCTCATGGGAGTTCGTGCCGCCCCTTGCGGTGGCCATTCGTTCCTGATTCGCGAGGTATTGTCATGACCCTCAAGCCTGAAGCCACCTTTGCGCCTCGCGCCGCGCCCCCTTGGCGCTGGGGGGTTATCGGCCTGGGGCTGACCTTCATCGGTGCGCCGGCACTGGCGCAATCCAGCGCCAACGGCAGCGTGAATTCCTCGGCCAGCGTGGTGCGCATCCTGTCGGTTTCGTCGACGAGCGAATTGAGTTTCGGGACATTTGCCGCCGGCAGCACGGCCGGTACGGTTGTCATGAGCGCCTCCGGAAACCGCAGCGCCACGGGCGGCGTCACGCTGGTGAGCACCGCCGGAGGTTCCCAGGGCACGGTCAACCTCACCGGGACCCCCTCCACCAGCTATACGGTTTCATTCCCAGGCTCCGTCACCCTCACGGCCACCTCCGGAAGTGCCACGATGAATCTGGGCAGCTTCACATCCTCGATTACCGGAGGGTCTGGCAGCCTCAATACTGCCGGTTCCGGCTCATTTGGCATCGGCGGCACCCTCAGTGTGGCCGCCAATCAGCCGATAGCCGTCTATGCAGGGAGTTTCACCGTCACGTTGAGTTACAACTGACACGCTCTGTGTCACGCGCCGGGCACCCGGCGTGTCCTTGGCTGGTCTTTAATTCAGGTCTCGCGGCCCCTCTCGGGGGTCGCCGGAGGCCTGTATGCACTCGTTCCGGCAGGCCGGGACGCCTGGCGGTGGACTTTCCTGGATCGGGCTGGCTTGCCTGGCTGGCCTGGGTTGGGTGCTCCCCGTTGCTGCGCAGTCGGTCCGTTCGACCTGGGTGGAGCCGGTACGGGCTTCGGCCGAGGTGGTGACGATGCCGGCGCGCTTCGGGCCCCTCATGGCCACCATGATCGAGGCCACTGCGCCTTCTCCCTTCGGCTCCGGGTCCATCGGTCGCATCGAAGGGTCGGCAACGCCTGTCACCGGCACCACCTCCACGACCGGCACCATCGCCGTCACGGCGGTTCCGGTCACCGATGCGGCACCCGGCTCCGTTCCGGGCCAGAGTTCGCCCACCTCGCCGCAGCGGCTCGACCTGCCCCCCCTGCTGGAGCCCACCGGGTCGAACGGGGTGGTGCATTCCTACCTGGTGGCGGCCGCCGGCCCGACGGCGCTCTCGTCCCTGGCTGCTGCCGGGGGCACTTCCGCAGGGGGCGCTGTCCCCTCCCATGCGATGATCCGGGTGCATGACGGTCACTCGGGGCGCTCGGTCGTCATGGCCTCCCGGGAGGGGGTGGGCGACGGGCGCCTCGTGATCACCGTCGTGTTCAATTGACACAGCGAGTTCCCCCACGGATTCGTGAACGACCCCCGGCTCGCCGGGCATCCCTGTGGCTCCGGTGCCTTCGCCCCGGCCTGGCTGCGGGATGTTGGGTGGCCGCCTGGGTGGCGCATGCCGCCACCCCCTTCGACTCGCTGACCCCGCTGTCGCCGCTGGGCTTTGGCACCGTGGCGGTGCTCGGCGCCGGTTCCGTGACCATCCATCCCCTGGGTGGGCGCACGGCGGTGGGGGCGGTCTACCTCGTCAGCCCCGATTTCGGCTCGCCGGCGCAGCTGCTCGTGCGCAGCACGCAGCCCAACCTCGTGTTCAGCGTGTCCCTGCCGGAGCAGTTCACCGTCTCGGCCTTGCGCGGCGGCGACTCGATGCGCGTCACGGCGCTCACGGCCCAGCCCGCCCTGAAGAACACCGGGCCCGGCTCGGCGCTCACCGTCACCATCGGGGGCACCTTGACCTTCACGCGCAGCCCGTTACCCGGGACTTACCAGGGCAGCTTCCCGGTCACCGTGGCCTACCCCTGACGCGCTCTCCCACCGCCCCTGGGGCTGCGGTGCACAAGCCTGGGCAAAACCGGTGGATAGCAGGTGCAAAACAGGTGGATAATCCGCTGTCTTCACTCGTCCGGTCGCGCTCGGGTGCCGGAAGGTGCCCGATCGGCGAGCCGCGCACGGCATGCCGAGGTTGCTCCTTCTGCTCCTGGCCCTTGCGGCCGCCTGGCTGGCACTGCCTGCCCGGGCCCAGTTGCTCCTGAGCCCCACGCGGGTGGTCTTCGACGGCACGATGCGTGCCGCGCAGGTGGACGTGGTCAACACCACGAGCCAGCGGGCCGTCTACCGGCTCTCGCTGGTCAACCGCCGCATGACCGAGCGCGGCGAGAACGTCGCGGCCGACCCGCCCCTGCCGGAGGAGCGCTTCCTTGGGGAGATGGTGCGCTTCTCGCCGCGACAGCTGGTGCTCGAGCCCGGGGCCAGCCAGGTGGTGCGCCTGTCCTTGCGCAAGCCCGAGGGCCTGCCGCCCGGG
>JBJTVI010000079.1:0-2555 GCA_046081145.1 Rubrivivax sp. | reverse complement strand
TGGCGACATCAAACAGCGCCTGAGGGTTCGGGCGGCCGAGCACGGCCGCTCCATGGAGGAAGAGGCCCGGGACATACTGCGTCGGGTCATGGGCGAGGGGGCACCGACACAGAACCTGGCTGCCGCGATCCGCGCCCGCCTTGCTCCGGCCGACCGCTGCGAACTCGAGCTTCCGGCGCGCGAAGCCCTGCGGGAGCCGCCCTCGCTTGGGCGGTCGCGCCCATGATCGTTCTCGACACCAACGTCATCTCCGAGCTCTTGCGGCCCACTCCGGCACCCCAGGTGGAGGCATGGCTCGCTGAGCAGGAGGGGGCCCGCGTCTACTTCACGGCCGTGGGCGAGGCCGAGCTTCGACACGGTGTCGCGTCGCTGCCGGCCGGCAGGCGTCGCAGTGCCCTGGCCCGGGCGATCGAGGGGATACTCGATGAGGACTTCAAGGGCCGCATCCTGCCTTTCGACCGGGAGGCCTCCCGCGCCTATGCCGCCATCGCCGTGGAGCGGTGCGCGGCGGGCCAGCCCATCAGCCAATTCGACTGCCAGATCGCCGCGATCGCGCGGGCGCACACCGCAGCGGTGGCGACCCGCAACACGGGGGACTTCGCGGGCTGCGCAATCCGCGTGATCAATCCCTGGGACGGACCGCAGAGGTCCCGGCAGGCGTGAGCAGGCTCGCCACCAGCCCCGCCACCCGCTCCTGCACCTCCCGCTCCATCCGGATTGCCCGCCCCCACTCGCGCGTGGTCTCGCCGGGCCACTTGTTGGTGGCATCCAGCCCCATCTTGCCGCCCAGACCGCTCACGGGCGAGGCGAAGTCGAGGTAGTCGATGGGGGTGGATTCGACGAGCGTGGTGTCGCGCACCGGGTCCATGCGGGTGGTGATGGCCCACACCACCTCCTTCCAGTCGCGCACATTCACGTCGTCGTCGGTGACGACGATGAACTTCGTGTACATGAATTGGCGCAGGAAGCTCCACAGGCCGAACATCACGCGCTTGGCGTGGCCGGGGTAGGCCTTCCTGATGGAGATCACCGCCATGCGGTAGCTGCAGCCTTCGGGGGGCAGGTAGAAATCGGTGATCTCGGGAAACTGCTTGCGCAGGATCGGCACGAACACCTCGTTGAGCGCCACGCCGAGCACGGCGGGCTCGTCCGGGGGCTTGCCGGTGTAGGTGGTGTGGTAGATCGGGTCGTCGCGCTGCGTGAGACGCTGCACCTCGAACACCGGGAACCAGTCCTGCTCGTTGTAGTAGCCGGTGTGGTCGCCAAAGGGGCCCTCGAGCGCGTGCAGGTAGCCGCTGCGCTCGGCCAGCGGCACGCCCGCCTCGCTCGTGCCCGTCCAGCCCGGCTCGGCCGGCACGAGATGGCCCTCCAGCACGATCTCGGCGCTGGCCGGCACCTGCAGCGCCAGCCCGCCTTCGCCCACGCCGGTGTCCACCACCTCGGTGCGGCTGCCGCGCAGCAGCCCGGCAAACTGGTACTCCGAGAGCGTATCGGGCACGGGCGTGACGGCGCCCAGGATGGTGGCCGGGTCGGCGCCCAGGGCCACCGCCACCGGAAAGGGCTGGCCGGGGTTGGCCAGCGCGAACTCGCGAAAGTCCAGCGCCCCACCACGATGCGCCAGCCACCGCATGATCGTGCGCCGCGGCCCGATCACCTGCTGGCGGTAGATGCCCAGGTTCTGGCGCCGGCGCGGCTGCGCCACGCCCTGCGGCCCGCGGGTGACGACCAGGCCCCAGGTGATGAGCGGCCCGGCGTCGCCCGGCCAGCAGGTCTGCACCGGCAGCCGGGCCAGGTCGATCTCGCCACCCTGGAGCACATGGCGCTGGCAGGCTGCCGTACGCACGGTGGCCGGCTTCATGTCCCACACCGCCTTGGCCATGTGCAGCAGCCGGCCGGCGTCCTTCAGGCCGCGCAGCGGCTCGGGCTCCTTGAGCGCGGCCAGCATCCGGCCCACTTCACGCAGTTCCTCGGTGGAGTCGGCCCCCATGCCCAGTGCCACCCGGCGCGGCGTGCCGAAGAGGTTGGCCAGGCACGGGATCGAGTGGCCCGTGGGCTGCTCGAAGAGCAGGGCCGGGCCGCCGGCCTGCAGCACGGCATCCGCGATGGCCGTCATCTCCAGGCGCGGCGAGACGCTGTCCCGCACCCGGCGCAGATCGCCCTGGCGCTCGAGCTGATCCAGGAAGTCACGCAGGTCGCGGTATTTCATGCTCGGGCTCAAGGGCAGGGCCGAAAGGCCGCGCAGGATGGATGAAGGGCGGAAACGGCCAGCTTGGCGGGCCCAGATCCACAATCAGGGTGAACCCTGATTCGCACTACAATCCGCGGTTCCCGCCGGCGGCTTCAGGCGCCGCACCCGGCGGGTCATGCAGGCGATCCGGCCCCGTGCCGACCGATTATCGCTGCCGCCAGCGCTCCCTCGGAGCCGCCGGCCGGTGGCTCTCGAGACCGAAAGGCAGCCGATGCAGACCCTTCGAGCCTGGACGCGCGCCGCGCGCACCCTGCTGCAGTTGAGCCACCACGGCTTGGCCGTGCTCTGCCTGTTGCTGCTGGGCGCG
>JBJTVI010000078.1:0-4364 GCA_046081145.1 Rubrivivax sp. | reverse complement strand
CCGCAGCACGGCCTCGAAATCGGCCGGCTCCATCTTCACGAGGGTCTTGTCGCGCAGGATGCCGGCGTTGTTGACGAGCACGTCCAGCCGCCCCCAGGCCTGCACGGCTGCGTCCACCAGGCGCTGCGCGCCCTCGGGCGTGGAGATGTCGTCGGCGTTGGCCAGCGCCCGGCCGCCCGCGCGCTCGATCTCGTCGGCCACGCGGCGCGCCGCGGAATCGCTGCCGCCGGCACCGTCCACGCTGCCGCCCAGATCGTTGACGACGACCGCCGCGCCGCGGCTGGCCAGCAGCCGCGCGTGCGCGCGCCCGAGGCCACCACCGGCTCCCGTCACCACGGCCACCTGGCCGTCGAAGCGCAGGCTCGCGCCTGCCGTATCGAGGCTCATCGCGCGTCGTCCTTTCCTCGCATCAGCTTCCTCCCTTGTAAAGGCTCTCGATCGCGTCGGCGTGCTTCTGCGCGATGCTGCTGCGCCGAACCTTCATCGTCGCCGTCACTTCCCCGTCGTCGTGGTCGAGCTCCTTCGTGAGCAGGTGAAAACGCCGCACGTGCTGCACCTGCGGCATGCGCGCGTTCACCCGGTCGACCTCGGCCTGCACCAGGCCGCGCACCTGCTCGTGTTCGGCCAGGCTTCTGAAGTGCGTGTAGGCCAGGCCCTGCTCCTCGGCCCACTTGCCCACCGTGTCGAAGTCGATCTGGATGAGGGCGGCCACGTAGGGGCGGCGATCGGCCACGACGATGGCCTCCTTGACGAAGGCGCTGAACCTGAGCGCGTTCTCGATCTCGCTGGGCGTGATGTTCTTGCCCCCGGCGGTGATCATGATGTCCTTCTTGCGGTCGACGATGCGGAACTCCGGGCCCACCGCCTGGGCGATGTCGCCCGTGTGCAGCCAGCCCGCCTCGTCGATGGCCTCCCGCGTGGCGGCCTCGTTGCCGTAGTAGCCTTTGAAGACGGTGGGCCCGCGCACGAGGAGCTCGCCGTCTTCGGCGATGCGCAGCTCCACCCCGGGCACGGCCTCGCCCACGGTGCCCACGGGCGAGGCGTCGCTGCGCTGTACGGTGGCCACGCCGGCGGTCTCGGTCATGCCGTAGCCCTCGCGGATGGGCACGCCCAGCGCGCGAAAGAAGCGCAGCATGTCCGGCGCGATGGGCGCCGCACCCGACAGTGCCAGTCGGCAGCGGCGCAGACCGATGAAGTTGTGCAGCGCGCGCAGCACGAGCAGCGACCACCCCGCATGGCGCAGCCGCTCGCCCACGCTCCAGGCCGCACGCGGCCGGTCGGCAAAGGCCATGGTGCTGGCCAGCGCCCGGCGGTACAGCGCCTGACGCAGCCCGCCTGTCTCGCGGATCTTGATCTCGATGGATGCGTGCAGCTTCTCCCAGATGCGGGGCACGCCCAGAAACAGCGTGGGCGCGATCTCGCGCAGGTCGGACTGGATCGTGCGCAGGCTCTCGGCGAAGTTCACCACCGCGCCCGAGCGCAGCGGCAGGTTGACGGTGTAGATCTGCTCGGCCACGTGGCACAGCGGCAGGTACGACACGGTGGAGTCTGCGCGGGTGCAGCGGTAGATGGCGTCCGCGCCGGCGGCCATGGCCGCGACGTTGCCGTAGCTGATCATCGCGGCCTTGGGTCGCCCGGTGGAGCCACTCGTGAAGATCATGAGCGCCGTGCCGTCCATCGACTGGCGCGCGAGCCGCTCCTGCACCCAGCCTTCGCGCTCATCGGCGCGGGCCGCTCCCAGGGCACTCACGGCCTCGAAGCTCATGAGGCCCTCCACTTCGTAGCGGCGCAGGCCCTTGGGGTCGATGACCACGAGTTGGCGCAGCCGCGGCAGCCGCGCGCGCACCTCGAGCACCTTGTCGAGCTGCTCCTGGTCCTCGCACACCACCACCTGCGCGTCGCTGGTGGCCAGCAGGTACTCCACCTCCAGGGCGGGCGAGGTGGGGTACACGCCCACCGTCACGGCACCCACCAGGCCCAGGCCCAGTTGCGTGTAGACCCATTCCTTGCGGTTCTCGCTGATGATGGCGCAGTGCCCGCCGGGCTCGAGCCCAAGCTCGACGAGACCCAGGCCGAAGTGCCGCGCAGCGCGCTCGTAGCCGGCCCAGGTCACGGGCTCCCAGATGCCGAAGTCCTTCTGGCGCAGCGCCACGGCACCGGGCTGCACCGCGGCCCAGTGGCGCAGCAGCTGCGGCAGCGTCAGGCGGTCGATGTCGGCCGTTGCGCTCACGACAGCCACCGCTTGCGGCGCTTGTAGTGCTTCACGTCGCGAAAGCTCGCGAGCTCCTGGCCGCCGTCGCCGTAGCCCAGGTAGAAGCGCTGCACGTCCGGGTCGTCCTGCAGCCGCGCGGTGGGCCCGTCGATGACGATGCGGCCACTCTCCATGATGTAGCCGTACTGCGCGATGGCAAGTGCCGCCGTGGCGTTCTGCTCCACCAGCAGCATCGCCACGCCCTGCTCGCGGTTGATGCGCGCGATGATGGAGAAGATGTCCTGCACCACGAGCGGCGCCAGGCCGAGCGAGGGCTCGTCGAGCAGCATCAGCGAGGTGCGCCCGAGCAGCGCCCGCCCGATGGCCAGCATCTGCTGCTCGCCGCCGGAGAGGTAGCCGGCACGCTGGCTGCGGCGCTCCTTCAGGCGCGGGAAGTACTCGTAGATGAGCCCGGTGTCAGCGCGCGCGGCACCGGGGCGGCCGTCCAGGGCGTGGCTGGCCGCCACCAGGTTCTCCTCCACCGTGAGCTCCTCGAACACGTGTCGGCCCTCGCGCACGTGGGCCAGGCCGCGGCGCACGAGCAGGTGCGGCGCCAGCGCATCGATGCGCTCGCCGCGCCAGCGGATGGCCCCGGCGCGCAGCTGCCCCACCTCCAGCGGCAGCAGGCCGGAGATCGCCTTGAGCGTGGTGGTCTTGCCCGCGCCGTTGCTGCCCAGCAGCGCCACGATGCGCCCCTCGGGCACGGCCAGCGACAGCCCGCGCAGCACCTGCACCGAGTGGTGGTAGACCACCTCGATATTCTCCAGGGCCAGCACGGGCGTGTCGCTCACGGCCGGGCCTCAGCCTTCCATCGTGATCCAGTCGCTGGCCGGCTGCAGAAGCTTGCTGCCGGCGTCGTACTGTTAGATGCGACCCATCGGGATCTGGTGGCGCGCCAGCGACACGGGCCGGCCCATGATGCCGCCGGTGTCCCAGTTTCGGATGGACTCCAGGGCCGTCTTCATGTTCGGGCCGGTGAGGGCCTGGCTGGCCTTCAGGCAGCGCTCCATCACCTCGCAGAAGATCGAGCCCACAAGCCAGCCGTGGGTGTAGAAGAGCGGCACGTAGGCCATCTGCGGGCGCGCCTTGGCCGCGAAGTCGCGGATCGCCTGCATGCCGCGTGCGCCAGCCGTGTCGTAGCTGTAGCGGTAGGGCATCACGCCCATCCAGCCCTCGCCGGCAGCGCCCATCGCGTCCACGGTGGTCTTGTCCATGCTCCAGATCGTTCCCATGGCCTTGAAGTTCATCCCGGCCTCCTTCATCTGCTTGATGAATTCGGGGATCGGAGCGAGCACGTAGCCGTGGAAGATCACGTAGTCGGGCCGCGCCCGGCGCAACTTGGCCACCTCGGCCGAGACGTCCACCGCGCCGGGCTTGGTGACGATCTCCTGCACCAGCGGCAGTCCGAGCTTCTGTGCATGCTTCTTGGCCGCCTCGATCGGGTCGCGGCCGAACTCGGTGTCGCTGTAGACGAGCGCCACCGAGGGCTTGCCTCCGGCGCGGGCCTGGGAGTTGATGTACTCCATCTGGATCTCGATCATGGCCTCGTAGGTGGGCCCGGCCATGAAGTAGTAGGGCACCTTCACGGGGTCGGCCAGGTCCGAGGCGAAGGAGGGGCTGGAGGTGAGGGTGGTGCCGAGCTGGCTCACCTCCACCGCCGAGGCCTTGGCCCAGGCGGTGGAGTCGCCGTAGAAGACGGGCGGGCGGTGAGCCGCCATGATCTTCTTGAAGACCGCCATCGCCTGGTCCATCTTGTAGGCCGAGTCCTCCCCGATGTAGCGCAGCTTGCGCCCGGCCACGCCGCCGTTGGCGTTGCGCCATTCGCAGTAGTCGCCCAGGCCCTGGTGCAGGCCCGCGCCCGCGAAGGCGAACACGCCCGTGATGGGAGGGGCTGCGCCCACCACGATCTCGCCGGTCTGCGCCAGCGCAGTGCTCAGCGGCAGCGCCGCCAATCCGGCGGCGCCCAGGCCCGCCTGCACGAGTCGGCGGCGCGTGGTGCCGCCTTCGAGGGTATGGATCTCCTTCATCGCTGTCTCCTTCGTCGTGGGGTGAGAGTCAGGCCCGGAAGGGCCAGAGGTGAAAGAAGCGCCGGATGCGCCGCCAGATCTCCTGC
>JBJTVI010000077.1:0-5908 GCA_046081145.1 Rubrivivax sp. | reverse complement strand
AGAGCTCGGCCGAGGCGGGGTTTCGGAACTCGCGCAGCCGCGCAGCCAGGAAGCGAGCACGCTCCAGGTCGCCCGCATCGGCGTAGGCGCGCGCCCACGCCATCATCAGCCGCGTGTCGAGCAGGTGGTGCGCCGCCTGCTGCAGGCTCGGCAACTCCTGCGCCGGGGTGGCGCTCACGGTGGCAGCCGCGTAGTGCGCGTGGTGGGCAAAGAGCAGGCTGTGCTGCCCGGCGGCGATGCGCTGCGCCAGCGGCGCCGCGCCCTCCCCCGCCTCGAAGATCGGCACCACCCGCGCATAGTCGGCCACCGCCCCGAGCGCACCGAGCACGAGTGCGGCACCGCCGAGTTGCAGCGCGGCGCGTCCCGGGCGGGGTACGCCATGGGCCACTCCAGGCGCCACTTCCTGCGGCACTTCAGGCGGCGCCTGCCGTGCTGCGGTTTCACGCCACGCGTCGGCGCCGGGCGCCGCCAGGGCCGCGCCCAGGCACCAGGCGGCCGGCAGCAGGAAGTAGGCGTACCACAGCGGGTACTCGAGCAGGCTGTGCAGGCCGATCATCGCCACCATCGCCAGCGCCAGGCGGGCAGGCGCGCTCGCGGGGGCGGCCCGCGGGGCGCCCGGCGCGAGCACACCCCGGGCGTTCCCGGCGTCCCAGGCGCGTCGCGCCGCGCGCCACAGCGCCCAGGCCAGCAGGGCCATGAGCAGTGCCGTCAGGGGCAGCCCGAGCTCCACCGCGAACTGCAGCACGAGGTTGTGGGTGTGGTCGAAGAAGGCCACCGGCCGGTTCGGGAACGGCGTGAGCGACCACGCGAAGTTGAACTCGCCAAAGCCCACCCCCCACCACGGGTGCTCGCCGATGAGGGCCAGCGTGTCACGCCAGATGCCCATGCGCGAGCTGCCCTCCACCGACTCCCCCAGGCGCGCCGCCCCGCCAAAGGCCTGGTGCGCCTGGCGCGCCCACTCCGCCATGCCGACCCACGCCAGGGCATACCAGGCCGGCGCCGACAGCGCGAGCGCTCGGCCCGCGCGCGAGAGCCGGCGGTCGGCCAGCGCCCACAGCGCCAGCAGCACCGCACCCACCATCCCCGTGCGCGAGGCCGTCAGCACCACCGCCCACATCAGCAGGGCCAGAGCCGGCCAGGCCCAGCGCGGACGCAACCGGCCCAGCTCGACCAGCGCCACCAGCGCGATCGACGACCACAGCAGCAGGCTGGCCACGTGGTTGGGCTGGCGCAGGTTGCCCACCGCCCGCCCAGCCAGCGCGGAGCGCGCGATCCAGTCCCCGTCGGCCCACTGGGGCGCAAAGACCTGCACGAGGGCGATCGACACGTTGGCCAGGCCCGCCAGCGCCAGGCCCACGCACAGCGCCGCGAAGGCCTGCGGCGGGGCGGCCAGCCCCCCGAGCAGCGCCACGGCCGCAGCCGCCAGCAGCACAAGCGCGGAAAGCGCCAGGCTCGCCGGCAGGCTCCCGGCCAGGCATGAGGCGGCCGCCGCGCCGGCCAGCACCGCAAGCCCGGCCCACAACGGCCAGGCTGCGCGCAGGGCCGGCCCGAGCGGTCGCGCGGGGCCGGCCGGCGCACCGGGCAGCCCTGCACTGGCGATCACGAATGCGCCCCACAGCGCCACCGCAAGCGCCTGGTTCAGGAAGGTGCTCGAGGGCGCAACGTTCCAGGCCAGCAGCGTCGGGGCCGTGACGGCCAGGGTGGCCAGCACGGCCAGCGGCGCCGCAGGCAGGTCCGGCATGCCGTCCGATGGTCGGCGGCCAGGAGGGAACGGGGCGATCGTCACGGACAGACAGATTACGGGCCGTCGGCGCGGCCCGCGGCGATGATCGCACCTCCCGCGAGCCTGGCCCTCGGAGGGGCTCGCTCAGTGCCCTTCCTGCCTGAGCGTGCTTGCGTCGCGCCGGCCGCCGTGCGGCAGCCGGCACACGAAGTTCTCGACGTCGCGCTCCCAGGTCGACACGCGACCGATCGGGACGGCTAGGCCCTGGTTCTCCTGGCGAAAGCCGATGTAGTCCTCGGGGAAGTTCACGTGCACGAGCAGGTCGTGCCGCACGTAGCGGCGCGACCACTCCTCGCGCAGGCCTTCCACCTGCGGCGCAGGCGGCTGCAGGTAACGCGGGCAGCGCGCCTGCAGCGCGCTGGTGATCCGCCGCACGAGTTCTCGGCGCTCTGCCAACTCGGCGTCCGGCTCGGGCCGGGGGCGGGCAGCACAGGCCGCCAGGCGTCGCTTGTCGCCCGCTTCGGCATTGACGAGGATGGCCTCGCGCGAGCCGGGCACCAGGCTCAGCCCCAGGCGGTCGATCAGGTCATCGATCGCCCTGAAGTGCGCCGCGCTGACGAGCTCGCCCTTGATCCCCGTCTTGAACAGCACGTGGGTGCGGCCCGCCCAGCGATCACGCAGCGCGACGAGCCGGCCCCAACCCGGCCCGCCAGTGGGCACGGAGTAGAAGCCGATCGGGTTGGTGAAAGCCGACTGCGGGTGCATCCGGGTGGCGAGGTAGGACTCCGAGGGCATGCCCACCGACACGAGTAGCACCGGCCGATCCACCAGCGAGCGCGGCAGCTCCACCGCGAGCATCTGGCGCGACCAGGGCTGCCCGTTCCACCTGAAGCCGCTGGCATGCGACACATGCACCAGCTGCAGGCACACGACCAGCAGGCCCAGCGTGCGCCCCGCACGCACCCCGGCCACGTGCTCGCACAGCAGCCAGGTGATGGGCCCGAGCAGCAGGAAGGTCGGGGCGGCGTAACGCCCATTGGAGGAGGTCTTGAGCCACAGCAGGAGCGACACGGCAAAGAAGATGCCCAACACCCACAGGCGCCCCCGGCTCTGCGGCGCAGCGGCCTCATCGGGCGCGGCGCCCGAGGCCGGCCCTCCTGGCGTCCGGCGCGCGCGTATCCGCGCCGCGAGGAAGATCCCGATCGATGCCGCACCGAGCACGACGACGAGCGCGGGGCGCAGGTCCGGCGAGCCGACCTCCGTGTAGACCCATCCCCCGTGCTGGGCCATACGAAACGGAAAGGTCAGCAGCGCGGCCCAGTCGTCGGGCACGAAGCGGCGGTACTCGTCGCTCTGCAAAGGGTAGTCGGCCGCCTGGAAGAGCGTGTTGAAGAGCGGAAAGACCGGGCTGCCAAACTCCTGGTACAGGCGCCAGCCCCAGGGCGCGTAGGTAATCAGGAAGCCCGCTGCGGCCGCTGCGCCCACCAGTGTCAGTCGCTGCAGGCGCAGCCGCGCTCCCCCCGGCAGGCCCGCCGCGGCCACGCACAGGGCCACCCCGTACGGCACGAGCGTCCACTTGAGGCCCGGGCTGGCGCCTGCAAGCAACCCCACGAACGCCAGGCCGAACCACCCGGGCTGGCGCAGCAGCAGCCAAAGCGCCCCCAGCACGAGCGGGGCGAGCGTGGCGTCGACGAAGCTGCTGCCCACCTGCGTCCACAAGGTGGCCGTGGCGCCGCCGAGCACCGGGGCAGCCAGGACGACCAGGCGCCGCGGCGCTGCCGCCGCCAGCAGCTCGCGCGAGATCAGGTAAAGGAAAACGAGGTTGAGAGACTGGATCGCCGCGGTGACGCCCGCGATCACCGGGGAAGGCCAGCCCAGGGCCTGCATCACCGCCATGGGCAGGTAGGGCAGCGGGTTGAGGTAGCCCTGCAACCCTGCGGGGAAGTAGTCCTGCGAGAGCCGATCGACCCGAACGAGCTCGGCCGCGTAGGCGTGGTAGTTGAGGAAGTCCCAGTTGAGATCCCGGCCCATGGCCAAGGCCACGGACACCGTCAGGCAGATCGCCGCGGCCACGACGAGCGTGAGCTCGGTGCGCCAGGCGAGGCCCGGGCTGGGCTGCCGCCCGCCGAAGGAGCCGGCCCCTGCGGACTCGCGGGCCGGCTGGAGCACCGGTTCAGCGCGCCAGCTCGGGACGCGCATGACTGCGCAGCCCCATCACCGCCAGCAGCATCGAGGCGAAGACCACCTGGAGCCCTACCAGCAGCACGGTCAGGGATGGAATCACGGTGCGCATGCCCACGCGCGGATCGAAGGCACCGAACTGCGCATGGCCCCACTGCATCACCGAGTGAACCGACAGGCCCAGGCCCGCCGCGATGAGCAAGGCCCCCACGATCAGCCCCGCCTCCAGCGAGACGTGACGGCGCAGGGCGGCCAGACGAGTAGGCTCGGGCAGGATGCCCAGCTGCACACCGTAGGCCATGGCGCACAGCGCGAAGCTGAGCACCTGGACGCCCACCAGCGTGGCGCCAGCGGCGTAGAGCATCGTGTGCACATCCAGGCTGATGCTTCCCACGACCAGGGGGCCGGAGGCCAACAACGACAGGAACAGCAGGCCCAGGCCGGAAAGCGCCAGGCCCGGGTACAGGAACAGCCAGCGCGGGCTGAACAGCAGCAGGAAGCGCAGGTGGCGCCAGCCGTCGCGCCAACTGCGCAGGTGCGGCGGCCGGTCCCGCCCGTCGGGCGAGAGCGTCGTGGGAACCTCGACGATGCTCAGGCCCCGCATCGACGCCTTGACCACCATCTCGCTGGCGAACTCCATGCCGTCACAGCGCAGCCCAAGGGAGGCGACGGCCTGGCGATCGAAGCCGCGCAAGCCACAGTGGAAGTCCCGGACCGGCACCTGGAAGAAGAGCCGCCCGATGAAACTCAGCACCGGGTTGCCCAGGTAGCGGTGCAGGGCAGGCATGGCCCCCGGCGCGATGCCGCCGCGAAAGCGGTTTCCCATGACGAGCTGGGCGCCCCGGCGCAGTGCCGCGACGAAAGGCTGCAGTGCGCCGAAGTCGTAGCTGTCGTCGGCGTCACCATGATCACGTGGCGCCCGCGAGCCGCACCGATGCCGGCGATCAGCGCCGCACCATAGCCCCGCGCCGGCACCTGCACCACGCGCGCGCCGAGCGCCTGGGCGAGCGTGGCCGAGCCGTCACTCGATCCGTTGTCGGCAATCAGGACTTCGCCTCTGATCCCCTGTTCGCGCAGGAAGGCCTGTGCCTTGCCGATGCACGCCGGCAGCGTGCGCGCCTCGTTCAGGCAGGGCATCAGGATCGTCAGCTCCGGGGTGCCGTCCTCGTCCTGGCCGGGCGCAGCTTGGCGCACGGCTGAGAGATCGTCCCAGCTCAGTTCGGCCACGGCATGGCTCCTCGAATCAGCGCGATTCCCGGCCCGCAGGGAGCCGGGCAGCACACACAGGCAACAGTCGAAGCAGCTTTGTGTACTTTGTGTTGTACCATAAGTCTTGGTAGCATTGTTCGCTGTTATGGTCAATGCTTTTTGAGATACGGTACCATTGAATGTCGTATAGGTAATGTTATAATTGCTCGCCAAGAAGCTACCAGTTCCAGTAGCCAAAGATGGCGTTACCACATAAGCCGATCCGGCTGCAGTGGTTGCAGAAAGACCTGCAGCATTTGGCGTAAGCGTTACACTCGTCAAAGATTCACCCGACGCAAGGGTTCCCGTAATGGTAAAATTAGTAGAACTGGTTCCCGCTGTCAGTGCAGTACCATAGGTTTTTGATGGACCTGTTGCAGTTACTGTTATAGATATGGCACCAACGGTAAGCGTACCTGCTGTATAGGTAATGTTATAGTTGCTTGCTGTAAACGTTCCGCCCGTAGCAGCACTTGGAGTTACTGAACCCGTATAGGTTCCTACCGCTGCTGATGCTGCTGCTCCTGTACCATATGCTATCGTTACACTGCCTATTGTTTCACTATTTTGTAATCCTGAGGAAGTAAAAGCTGATGAACCTGATCCGCCTGTCAAGGCTTGTCCATAGGTTTTATTGACGGCGTTCGCTGTAATCGTCAACGTAGCTTGGCCAACTATGATGTTCCCTGTATTATAGGTAATGTTATAGTTGCTTGCTGTAAACGTTCCGCCCGTAGCAGCACTTGGAGTTACTGA
>JBJTVI010000076.1:0-12456 GCA_046081145.1 Rubrivivax sp. | reverse complement strand
GGCACCGTGATGGTGCCGGCCGACCGGGTGCATGAGGTGCGCATGAAGCTCAGCGCCGCCGGCCTGCCCAAGGGCTCAGTGGAAGGCTACGAGCTGCTGGACAAGCAGCGCTTCGGCCAGACGCAGGCCGGCGAGAACGTGTCGATCAAGCGCGCCCTGGAGGGCGAGCTGATGCGCACCATCGGCAGCCTGGCGGTGGTGGAATCGGCCAAGGTGATGCTGGCGCTGCCGGCACAGAACGGGTTCTTCCGCGAGCAGCAGAAGCCCTCGGCCTCGGTGGTGGTGCACATGCGCCCGGGCCGCACGCTCGACCGCGCGCAGCTCGCCGGCATCGTGCACCTGGTGTCGGCCGCCGTGCCCGACATGAACCCGCGCGCCGTGAAGGTGACCGACGGCAGCGGCGCGCTCCTCACCACCCCCGAGACCGAAGGCTCCCCGGGGCTCGACCCGCAGCAGCTGCAATACGTGCACCAGGTGGAAAGCAGCCTGCAGCGCCGCCTGCTCGAGCTCATCGAGCCGATGGTGGGCCGCGAGAACCTGCGCGCCACCGTCACCGCCGACATCGACTTCAGCGAGACGATGTCGGTGACGGAGGAGTACAAGCCCAACCAGGGCAACGCCCCGGCCACCGTGCGCGTGCAGCAGACGCTGGAAAGCAACCAGGGCGGCCCCGCCACGCCTGGCGGCGTGCCCGGCGCCCAGAGCAACCAGCCGCCCACGCCCGCCACCGCACCGGCCACCGGCACCGCTGCGCCGGTGCAAGGTGCGCAGGCCGGCGCCAACTCCTCGGGCCGGCGCGAGCTCACCACCAACTACGAGGTCGACAAGACGCAGCGCACCACGCGTGCGGCCACCGGCACCATCAAGCGGCTCTCGGCGGCGGTGGTGCTCAACCACAAGACCGCCACCGACGCCCGCGGCAAGACCTCGAGCACCCCCTGGACGCAGGAGGAGCTCGACAAGCTCACCTCCCTTGCGCAGCAGGGCATCGGCTTCAGCAAGGACCGAGGCGACACCGTGCAGGTGATCAACACCTCGTTTCGTAGCGAGCCCGTGCCCAAGGCGGTGGAGGCGCCCGTGTGGCAGCAGCCCTGGGTGATGGACAACGTGCGCAGCCTGGGCGCGCCCGTGGCGCTGGCCCTGCTGGCACTGCTCATCGTCTTCACCATGATCAAGCCCTCGATGCGCCTGCTCGCACCGGCGCACCCGGTGCTGCCACCTTCGGGCCAGCAGCTGCAGGCGGTGGTGGACGACCCCCTGCCCGACGGCGCCGGCCAGGAGAACGTGCTGGCCGTGGAGGGCCCCAAGCCCAACCAGAGGGTGGCGGCCGCCCGCCAGCTCGCACGCCAGAACCCGGCCGCGGTGGCGCACGTGGTGCGCACCCTCATGGCCCAGGGCGCCCCGGCGGCCGACTGATCACGCACTGAGGAAGCCCGCGCATGGCCGCACCCGCACCCGGCAAGGAAAGCGCCGCCCAAGGCGTGGAGGAAGCCGCCATCCTGCTGATGGCCATCGGCGAGGAGGAAGCGGCCGAGGTCTTCAAGTTCCTCGTGCCCAAGGAGGTGCAGCGCCTGGGCGAGACGATCGCGCGCATGCAGGCCGTGCCCAAGGAGCGCTTCGAGCGCGTGCTCGACAAGGTCCACGAGCTCACGGGCGAATCGGGCCTGCTGCTGCCCGACAGCGACGCCTACGTGCGTACGGTGCTGATGAAGGCCCTGGGCGAGGACAAGGCCAACCTGCTCATCGACCGCATCCTGCAGGGCAACGATGTCACGGGCATCGAGAGCCTGAAGTGGATGGACCCGCAGTCGGTGGCCGAGCTGCTGCGCAACGAGCACCCGCAGATCGTGGCGGCCATCCTCGTGCACCTGGAGCACGCCCACTCCAGCGAGATCCTGCGCCAGTTCAACGAGCGCCAGCGCAACGAGGTGCTCATCCGCATCGCCACGCTCGACAGCATCCAGCCCTCGGCCCTGAAGGACCTCAACGAGGTGCTCAACCGCATGCTCTCCGGCGGCGACCGCTCCAAGAAGAACAAGTTCGGCGGCGTCAAGGCGGCTGCCGAGGTGCTCAACCTGCTGGGCAGCACGATCGAGACGACCGTTCTCGACTACATCCGCGACAGCGACGGTGATCTCGCGCAGAAGATCATGGACAACATGTTCGGCTTCGACGACGTCATCAAGCTCGACGACAAGAGCATTCAGGCGCTGCTGCGCGAGGTGCAGTCGGAGTCGCTCGTGGTGGCGCTCAAGGGCGCAAACCCGGAGCTGCGCGAGCTCATCTTCAAGAACATGTCCACGCGCGCGGCCGAGACGCTGCGCGAGGACCTCGAGTCACGCGGGCCGGTGCGCGTCTCCGAGGTCGAGGCCGAACAGAAGGAGATCCTGAAGTCGGTGCGGCGCCTCGTCGAGGAAGGCCAGATCCAGCTTCCGGGCGGTGGCGATGACCAATTCATCTAGCGGCAAGCCGTTTCCGAACGTGCCCCCGCCCTCGGGCTCGAAGGCGGGCTCGCCCTACACGCGCTTCATTCCGCGCGAGGAGCTGGGCAACTTCCAGCCCTGGAAGCCTGGCGACCTGGACGGGCCCGAGCCGCGTCCGCGCGGCCGAGGCCGCGAAGGCTTCGCACCCACCGAGGAGGAGTGGCGCGGCCTGGTCGACGAGGCACGCCAGGAGGGCTACCAGGAGGGCTACCGCGACGGCCTGTCGGCGCTGGAGAGCCTGCGCCAGAGCTTCGTCACCCAGGCGAGCTCCGACATCGGCTCGCTCATCTCGGCCTTCGACCGGCAGTTCGAGGAGCTCGAGTCGACGATGGCCCGCGCGGTGGCCAGATCGGCCGTGCTGCTGGCGCGCCAGGTGTTGCGCATCGAGCTTGCAAGCCGCCCCGAGGTGGTGGCGGCACTGGCCGAGCAGGCCATCCAGGCGGTGCAGACGAGCGCCCGGCACATCGTCGTGCACGTGAATCCGGAAGACCTGCCCTTCGTGGCTGCCGGTGCGGCCGAGACGCTGCAGGCGCGCGGCGCGCGCGTGCAGCCCGACCCCGCCATCTCGCGCGGGGGCTGCACGGTGCGCTCGGACGCCGACACGGTGGACGCCACGCTCGAGACGCGCTGGGCCAACGCCTGCGCAGCCATGGGCATCCCCGTGCCCTGGGCCAGCCCGGTCGCGCGGCAGGCGATGGAGGCCTCCGAGTGAGCCTGCCCGCCGAGGAGCGCGCAGCCGAGCGCACCCAGCGCTGGGAGCGCTTCCTCGAGGAGCTGCAGGAGTTTGCCGGCACGCAGCAGGAGATGGCCGTGAGCGGCACGCTGGTGCGCGTGACGGGCCTGGTGCTCGAAGCTGCCGGCGTGCGCGCCCCGGTGGGCTCGGTGTGCGAGGTGATGGCAGACGGCCACCCGCCGGTGACGGCCGAGGTGGTGGGTTTCAACGGCAACCGCGCCTTTCTCATGCCCACCGGCATGGTGCAGGGCCTGAGCAGCGGTGCACGCGTGGTGCCGCGCGCCCTGCCCTGCCAGCCGCCGCGCTTCGGCCAGCCCCAGCACCCGTGGCGGCGCACCGAGGACCGCGGGCTGCACCTGCCCATGGGCGACGGGCTGCTGGGCCGCGTGGTCGATTCGCACGGCGTGCCCATCGATGGCGAGGGCCCGCTGGCCGCCGTGCACGACGAGCCGATGAGCCGGCGCCCCATCAACGCGATGGACCGCGACCCCATCCGCCAGCCGCTGGACACCGGGGTGCGCGCCATCAATGCGCTGCTGACGGTCGGGCGCGGCCAGCGCATCGGCCTGTTTGCCGGCACCGGCGTGGGCAAGTCGGTGCTGCTCGGGATGATGGCGCGCTACACCGCCGCCGACGTGATCGTGGTCGGGCTCATCGGCGAGCGTGGGCGCGAGGTCAAGGAATTCATCGAGGACATCCTGGGTGAACAGGGCCGCCAGCGCAGCGTCGTCGTGGCCGAGCCGGCCGACGCCCCGCCGCTGGTGCGGCTGCAGGGGGCGAGCTACGCCACCGCGGTGGCCGAGCACTTTCGCGACCAGGGCCGCCACGTGCTGCTGCTGATGGACAGCCTCACCCGATACGCCATGGCGCAGCGCGAGGTGGCGCTGGCCATCGGCGAGCCCCCGGCCACGCGCGGCTACCCGCCGAGCTGCTTTGCCAAGCTGCCGCAGCTCGTCGAGCGCTCGGGCAACGGGCTGCGCGGCGTGGGCTCGATCACGGCCTACACCGTGCTCAGCGAAGGCGACGACCAGCAGGACCCCATCGCCGACGCCGCCCGGGGCATCCTGGACGGCCACATCGTGCTCTCGCGCGAGCTGGCCGAGGCGGGCCACTACCCGGCCATCGACGTCGAGCGCAGCATCTCGCGCGTGATGACGGCCGTGACCTCGCGCGAGCATGTCTCGGCTGCGCGCCGCCTGCGCCAGCTGCTGGCGCGCTACAACAAGGCGCGCGACCTCATTCAGCTCGGCGCCTACGCCCCGGGCCACGACCCCGAGCTGGACGCCGCGGTGCGGCTGCAGCCGGCCATCGAGCAGTTCCTGCAGCAGGACATGTTCGAGCAATCCGGCCTGGAGGCGAGCCTTTCGCACCTGGTGCAGGCCACCACCACCTGAGGCGCCCCGGCATGGCAGACACCCCCACCGCCCCCGGCGCCCTGGCCACGCTGCTGCAGCGCGAGGAGGGCGTGCGCGACGAGGCGGCCGTGGCCCTGAAGCAGGCACAGGATCGCCTGGCGCATGCCCAGGCGCAGCTCGAGATGCTGCAGGCGCACCGCAGCGCCTACCTCACCCGCTGGAGCGCCGAGTTCGGCCGCGCCACCACGCCGCAGGTCTACCAGTGCTACCGCGATTTCAAGGCGCGGCTCGAGCAGGCCATCGCCCAGCAGCAGGGCACCCTGGGCCACCGCGAGGCCGCGGTGGAGCGGGCCCGTGCCGGCCTGGTGGCCGCCGAGCAGCGCGCGGCCGCGGTGCGCAAGCTCATCGAGCGCCGCCTGGCCGAGCACCGCCGCGACGAGGCCCGGCGCGAGCGCAAGCGCGAGGATGAATTTGCCCGCCACTCGGGCTGGCCCGACCGGGCGCAGCACGGCCTGGCCGAGCACGATGGAGCCTGACCCCGCATGACCGCCCTGAACCCGACCCTTGCCGCCCTTTCCCCTCCCGGCCCGCGCACAGGCGCGACGGGGGCCCGCTCCTTCGGGGCGGGCGACTTCGCACCCGGGGAATTCGGCGCACGGCTGGCCGAGGCCACGCGGGGTGCCTCGGGCCGCGAGCCGCCGCGCAGTGCACCTTCCCGTGAAACCGCATCCGGCCAGGACGGCCCGGACGGCCCGGATACCCCGCCGGCCGCCGAAGTCGACGAGGCCGATGCCGAAGGCCTGCGCCCCAGCCGCCGCGCCAAGGCAGCACCAGCCCATGCAACCGGTGAGGCGAACGCAGCGTCTCAGCCGCCGGGCACGGAACCTGCGCCAGCCGGCTCCTTCGGGAGCCTGGTCACCCCGTCCGGCGCAACGCTCGCCGGCCAGCCGGCCGAAGGCTCAGGATCGGGCATGAGCCCGCAGACCGCTTCAGCGGCCTCGGCAGCCGCTGCAGCCGCCTCAAACCCTGCAGCCGTCTCAGCCACCTCAGCCGCT
The DNA here is from genome assembly GCA_046081145.1 of Rubrivivax sp. Classification (GTDB taxonomy): domain Bacteria; phylum Pseudomonadota; class Gammaproteobacteria; order Burkholderiales; family Burkholderiaceae_C; genus Rubrivivax. Next base: position 6,830 of record JBJTVI010000076.1, on the reverse strand, counting down.
TCAGTGGCTGCAGCCGCTGCGGCGGCCCAGGCTGCCGGCACGACAGGCACCGCCACCGCGGGCGCCGGTGCCGACGGCGCGGACGTTGCAGCAAGCGCGGGCTCGTTGCGCGCGGCCCGGGCCGCCCGAACCGATCGCCTCGCAGCAGCCGCGGGCGAGAGTACAAGCTCGAGCACCACGGGCTCCCTGCCGGGCTCTGCCACCGCCTCTGCTGCCGCTACTGCCACAACCTCCACATCCACCTCCACATCCACCTCCTCCTCAGCCTCGCCCGCCACACGCCCCGCCGGCGCCACAGCCACCGCGGGCACCGCGGACGACTTCCGCGCCCGCCTCACCCGCGGGCTCGATGCCGCATCCGGCGTGGCCCAGCCGGCCACGGAAGCAGCAGCCGCCGCGCAGGCAACGGGTGCTTCGGGCCCGGCCGCCTCCTCCGCTGCGCCCGCTTCCGTCGCGCCGGCCTCCTCCTCGCCCGGGGCCAACGGGGCCCTGCCTGGCCTGCCTGGCCTGGGCGCTGCCGGGGCTGCCTTCGGGGCCGACCCGCTAGCCCGCGGCACCGGCGCGGGCGAGGCCGGGCCGCACTTCACGCTCTCCCCTGCCCTGGATTCGCCCACCTTCGCCCCGGCGCTGGGCCTGCAGCTGAGCGTGCTGGCGCGCGACGGCATCGAGCGCGCCCGCATGCAGCTCAACCCGCTGGAGCTCGGGCCCATCGGGGTGCAGCTCACGGTCACGGGCCAGCAGGTGCAGCTCGAGCTCGTGGCCGAGCACGCGCGCACGCGCCAGGTGCTCGAGCAGTCGCTCCCGCAGCTGGCCTCGAGCCTCGGCGATGCGGGCTTCACCCTCTCCGGAGGCGGCGTGTTCCAGCACCCGCAGCAGGCCCGGGAGGGGCGTGACGGCACCCCCGGCCAGGGCTCGGCGGCGCGCCCTGGCGCGCGCGAGACCGGCGCCAGCGAGGGGGAGGCCACGCGCGAGGCCGCACTCGGCGTGCGCCCGCGTGCCCCGCGCGGGCTGGTGGATCTCTACGCCTGAGCGCCGAGCGCCAGAGCGCCCCAGCCCCGGCGCTCGCCCCGCGTCTGGCGGGTATTCCGGGCCCTTTCAAACGCTTTGCCCCGAGGGGGGCTGCTGATAATTCCTTCACATCCGAGGTGCCGGCACGTCCAGCCGGCACCGCACGACGCAGCAAGGAATCTCGATGGCCACCGCAGCCGCCGCCGCCGAAGCCCCGGCAGACGCACCCAAGCCCAAGGGCAACCTCAAGAAGCTCCTGCTCATCGCACCGGCCGCCATCGTGGTGCTGGGCGGCGTGGGCGGCGGGGTGCTCTTCTACCTGAAGAAGAAGCAGGCCGCCGCCGAGCACGCAGCCGAGGCCGCCGAGGAGGCCGAGCCCGGCCCCAAGCGTGACCCGAAGGTGCTGCCGGTCTTCGTGCCGATGGAGCCCTTCACCGTCAACCTGGCCGACAAGAATGCCGACCGCTTCGCGCAGGTCACGCTCTCGCTGGAGGTCACCGACGACAAGGTGGGTGCCCAGCTCAAGGCCTTCATGCCCGCCGTGCGCGGCGGCATGCTCATGACGCTCACCTCGCGCACGGCCGAAGAGCTCATCGACCCGCAGGGCAAGGTGCGCCTGGCGCACGACCTGCACGTGGCCGCCCTGCGCGCCATCGGGGCGAGCACGCGCGGCCTCGTGGCGCCGCCGCCCAAGGCAGCTGCCGCGCCGGCGCCGGCCGAGGCAGCCGCGTCGGACGCCGCGCACGCGGCCAAGGCGCCCGCACCCGCACCCGCACCGGCGGCCAAGGCCGCACCGCGCGGCGACGGCGAGGCGCTGCCCATCGTGGCCGTGCACTTCTCGAACTTCATCATCCAGTAGCCGGGCTTCGCCCCCCTGCCCCGCACCTCCATGAGCCAGCAGATCCTCACCCAGGACGGGGTCGATGCCCTGCTGCAGGGCATCTCGGGCGACAACGAGCTTGCCGACCCCGTCGACGAGCGCGGCGAGCCCGAGGTGCGGGCCTACGACATCGCCAACCAGGAGCGGATCGTCCGTGGGCGCATGCCCACGATGGAGATCATCAACGAGCGGTTCGCGCGCAACCTGCGCATCGGGCTGTTCAACCTGATCCGCCGCAGCCCCGAAATCACAATCGGGGGCACCAAGGTGCAGAAGTTCAGCGCCTTCCTGCGCGACATCATGGTGCCCTCGAACTTCAACATCGTATCGGTCAAGCCGCTGCGCGGCAGCGGGCTGATCGTGTGCGACCCGAGCATCGTCTTCGCGGTCATCGATTCCCTCTTCGGCGGCAACGGCAAGTTCCAGACCCGCATCGAGGGGCGCGATTTCTCCGCCACCGAGCTGCGCGTGATCCTGCGCCTGCTGGAGGTGATCTGCGCCGAGTTCAAGAAGGCGTGGGCGGGCGTGTACCCGATCGACTTCGAGTACCAGCGCTCGGAGATGCAGCCGCAGTTCGCCAACATCGCCACGCCCAGCGAGATCATCGTCTCGTCGACCTACACGCTGGAAGTGGGCGACATCAGCGGCACGATCCACTTCTGCATCCCCTACTCCACGCTCGAGCCGATTCGCGACACGCTCTATTCGACCATCCAGGGCGATTCGGGCGAGCCCGACCGGCGCTGGGTCGGCCTGCTCAAGAGCCAGATCCAGTCGGCCGAGGTGAGCCTGGTGGCCGAGCTCGCGCGCGCGCCGGCCACCGTGGGGCAGCCGCTCGCCTTCAAGCCGGGCGACTTCGTCGAACTCGATCTCGGACCGGTCATCGAGGCCAAGGTGGACAACGTCCCCGTGTTCTCCTGCCACTACGGAACCAGCAACGGGCGCTACTCCATCAAGGTGGACCAATTGCACAACCACGACCTGCCAGGCTGGCTGGGAGACGAGAACCATGTCAACTGAACACATCGGCTCCATCGAGGAAGAAACATCCATGTCAGAAGGCTGGAACGAAGCCATCCGGGGCGGCGCAGCGGCCAGCGAGGTGGCCGAGAGCGTCTCGCCCGCTTCCTTCGCGAACTTCACGCCCACGGGGCTCACGGGCAACAGCGCAGGCAACGACTTCAACCTCATCCTGGACATCCCGGTCCAGCTGACGGTGGAGCTCGGGCGCACCAAGATCCCCATCAAGCACATCCTGCAGCTGGCGCAGGGCTCGGTGCTCGAGCTCGACGCGATGGCCGGCGAGCCGATGGACGTGCTCGTCAACGGCTACCTGATCGCCCAGGGCGAGGTGGTGGTGGTCAACGAGCGCTTCGGCATCCGGCTGACCGACATCGTCACGCCCAGCGAGCGCATGCGCCGGCTGAGCAAGCAGTAGGCCTGGCATGGAGGGCTTCGTCGTCCCGCTCCTCTGGCTCGTCGTCATCGTCGCGTCGATCCCGGTGGTGTTGTGGCTGCTGCGCCGCACGCCGGCCGGTGGCGCCGCCGCCGGGAGCTTCGCGCGCACGGTGGGGGTGCTGCCGCTGTCGGGCACGCACCGCCTGGTCACCGTGGAGGTGGGCAGCGGCGAGGACCGCCGCTGGCTCGTGCTCGGCGTCACGCCCTCCTCGGTGCAGACCCTGCACGTGATGCCGCCCCAGCAGCAGGAACCCGGCAGCGAGCCACGCGCCCCCGCCTTCGGCGACGTGCTCTCGCGCATGATCGGGCGCGCAGAGCCCGCCTCCCGCCAGGAAGGCCGGCATGCGCGCTGAGCACCGCACGGCCGGGCTCGTGCGGCGCCTGGCCGGCCCGGCGCTGCTGCTGGCCGCCGGCGCGGCGGCCGCGCAGGGCGCGCCCACGGGCGGCAACCTGCCGCTGCTGATCGGACAGGGCGCGGGCGGCGCGAGCTACTCGGTGCCCATCCAGACGCTGCTTTTCTTCACGGCGCTGGGGTTCCTGCCCGCGCTGCTGCTGATGACCACCGCCTTCACGCGCATCGTGATCGTGCTGTCGCTGCTGCGCCAGGCTCTGGGCACGCCCACCGCGCCGCCCAACCAGGTCATCGTCGGGCTCTCGCTGTTCCTGACCTTCTTCGTGATGTCGCCCACGCTGGACAAGGTCTACAACCAGGCCTACCTGCCCTTCTCGAAAAACGAGATCGCCTTCGACGTGGCGCTCCAGCGCGGCCAGGTGCCGCTGCGCGAGTTCATGCTCAAGCAGACGCGCCAGTCGGACATGCAGCTCTTCAGCAAGCTGGCCAAGCTGCCCGCCGACACCAAGGCCGAGGACCTGCCCTTTCGGGTGCTCGTGCCGGCCTTCGTCACCAGCGAGCTCAAGAGCGCCTTCCAGATCGGCTTCATGATCTTCATCCCCTTCATCGTCATCGACATGGTGGTGGCCAGCGCCCTCATGAGCCTGGGGATGATGATGCTCAGCCCCGTGCTCGTGGCGCTGCCCTTCAAGCTCATGCTTTTCGTGCTGGCCGACGGCTGGAACCTGCTGCTGGGCTCCCTGGCCGCCAGCTTCGTCAGCTAGCGCTCCCATCCCTTCTCGGAACACCCCCATGACCGACCAGATCGTCTTCACCACCGGCCAGCAGGCCCTGTACCTGATGGTGACCGTCTCGGCCCCGCTGCTGCTCGTCGTGCTGGTGGTGGGCCTGGTGGTGAGCATCTTCCAGGCCGCCACGCAGATCAACGAGCAGACGCTGAGCTTCGTGCCCAAGATCCTCGCCGCCATCGCCGTGCTCGGCATCGCCGGGCCGTGGATGATGAGCTCGCTCGTGGACTACCTGCGGCGCATGCTCCTGGCCATTCCCGGCGCGGTGAACTGAAGCCGGCGCTGCGCCGTGATCAGCTTCACCGAGGCCCAGCTGCTGGCGTGGGTCACGCCAGCGCTGTGGCCCTTCCTGCGTGCGCTGGCGCTCTTCTCGGCCCTGCCCGTGATGGGCGCGCGCAACGTGCCGGCGCGCGTGCGCGTGGCGCTGGCCGCGCTCGTGGCCCTGTGCGCGCAGCCCGTGCTGCCGCCCATCCCCGAGGTGGCGCTGGATTCGCCGCTGGCCTTCATGCTCGTGGTGCAGCAGGTACTGATCGGGGTGACCATCGGCTTCGCGGTGCGGGTGGTGTTCGCGGCGGTGGAGTACGCCGGCGAGCTCATCGGGCTGCAGATGGGCCTGAACTTCGCGATGTTCTTCGACCCCGTCACGAACAACCAGGCCACCACCACCTCGCGCCTGTTCAACACCACCGTGTCGTGGATCTTCATCGTGGCCAACGGCCACCTGCTGGTCGTGATGTCGCTGGTGGATTCCTTCACCGCCTTCCCGGTCGGCCCCGAGCCCTTCGCCTTCCTGAGACGCACCCTGCCGCACCAGTGGGGGGCGGAGGTCTTTGCCACGGGGCTGTGGATCGCGCTGCCGCTGGTGGCGATGATGATCTTCGTAAACCTGGTGCTGGGCGTGATCTCGCGCGTGGCGCCGCAGCTCTCGCTGTTCTCGGTGGGCTTTCCGATCACCATCGGCCTGGGGCTGGTGGGGCTCGTATTCACGCTGCCGGCGCTGCAGGCGCCCTTCATGCTCGCGATGGAGCGGCTGCTGAGCAGCCTGCGCTGAGGCAGCGAGCGCCCCGGCGGCGCCCCGGGCCTGTCCTCAGGAACCCACGAGCCCGTTGCGGATGGCGTAGACCGTGAGCTCGGAGTTGTTGGAAAGCCCGAGCTTCTCGAGCACGCGCGCGCGGTACACCGAGACCGTCTTGGGCGAGAGCATGAGGTCGCTGGCGATGTCGGCCAGGCGCTTGCCCGAGGCGATCAGCACGAGCGTCTGCAGTTCGCGGTCGCTCAGCCGCTCGTGCGGGTTCTCCACCACCGGGGCGGTCAGGCTCTCCACGAGCATCTGCGCGATCTCGGGCGTGACGTACTTGCGGCCCTGCGCCACGGTGCGCACGGCCTGCACGATGAGCTGCGGGTCGCCGCCCTTGTTCACATAGCCCGATGCGCCGCCGCGCAGGGCGCGGATCGCGTACTGATCCTCGGGGTACATGCTCACGATGAGCACCTTGACGGTGGCGCCTTCGTCCTGCAGGGCGTGCAGCGCGTCCAGGCCGCTGCGCCCGGGCAGGTTGATGTCCAGCAGCAGCACATCGCAGCGCTGGGTGCGCATGAGGGCGCGCAGCTCGCCATAGTCCCCGGCCTCGCCCACCACGCGGATGTCGGTGGCGTCCGACAGCGTGTCGCGGATGCCGCGCCGGATCAGCGCGTGGTCGTCGCACAGGATGACGTCGATCACAGCTCGCCCCACGAGGAGGGATCGTGGCGCTCGGCGGCGGGCTCCTCCGCGTCGAGCTCGCCCGGGTGGGTGCTGCCGCGGCCGATGGGCACCGAGAGCAGCATCGTGGTGCCGTGGCCAGGGGTAGAGGAGAGCTCGATCCAGCCGCCCACCGTGTCGGCTCGCTCGTGCAGGCCGCGAATGCCGAAGCTGCGCGCCTTGGCGAGGTCTTCGGGCCGCAGCCCGCGGCCGTTGTCGGTGATCTCCAGCGAGAGGATGCCGCGGCTGGCCGAGAGATCCACGCTCACGCGCGTGGCCTGCGCGTGCTTGCTGATGTTGGTCATCGCCTCCTGGGCGGTGCGGTAGGCGACCAGCGGCACCCCCGGGGGCAGCTTGAGCGCCTCGTGGCTGGAGCGAAAGAGCGTCTCGACGCCGGTGCGGCGCTCGAATCGCTGCGTCATCCACTGCAGCGCCGCCACCAGCCCCTGCTCGAGGATGGCCGGTCGGAGGTTGTGCATGATGCGCTGGCTCGCCTCGATGGCGGCCGTGACGGTCTCCAGCGCGTGGTGCACGCGCTGGCGGATCTCGGCGTCCTGGGTGCGCCGCTCGATCCAGGCGAGGTCGAACTTCAGCGCCGTGAGC
>JBJTVI010000075.1:0-7849 GCA_046081145.1 Rubrivivax sp. | reverse complement strand
CTTCCTGCGAGAGCTGCTGGACCTCGGCGTCGAGGTTGGCCCGGTCAGCCGTGGCGTTGGTGGCGTTGGCCGCCTGCACCGCGAGCTTGCGCATGCACTGCAGCATGTTGCCCACCTGCCCGATCGCACCCTCTGCCACCTGCACGAGCGAGATGGCGTCCTGTGCGTTGCGCTGCGCCACTGCCATGCCGCGCGCCTGTGTCTCCATGCGGCTGGCAATGGCCATGCCGGCAGCATCGTCGTTGGCATTGTTGACACGCAGCCCCGACGACAGGCGGTTCATGGCGGCTGCCAGATCTCCCTGGTTGTTGGCCAGGTTGCGCCGCGTGACCATGGCCAGCGTGTTGGTGTTGATCGTGACGGACATCTGTAACTCCTTGAATGGCGGACCGACCCGCGTTCACTGAAACCTGGACATGCCTTCTGGTGAGAAGAGACGCCCGGTTCGCCTGGAAGGCGAACGCCTCGCCCCGGTTGCAGGTGGGGCTTCAGCGGTCGCAGTGCCGAGGGACTCCGGACCCCGGGAGGCCACAAAGACCACCCGTTGGGAGCCTTATCGGAGGGCCGATTCGAAAACTTGAGGGTCTTGTTGCGCAAACCGTGGCCCGATCGGAACGGGCGAACTGGCCTGTTGGCTTGCCGCTCTTCCGAGCAGCGCCGGCGGCCTTCGTCCCTAGGATCTCTACTGCTGTCCACTGCCCTACGCCTCCGATGCCACCCCATCTCATGCACGGTCCGCAACGGGCATCTGCCCAGCGCGCCCAGCAAGCCTGGCTGGCTGGCCAGCAGTTTGCCCGCCAAGGGCGCTGGGCCGATGCGGCCGGCGAGTTCGAGCGCGCCGCGAGGCTCGACCCGCGCGACGCGCTGTACGGCTTGAACCTGGCCGACGCACAGCTCAAGGCCGGGCGCCCGCACGCAGCCCTGGCCGCCGCTGAGGCGGCGGGCAGGGTCGAACCCGGAAACGCGCTGGCTCTGGCCCTGCGTGTGAATGCCCTGGTGACCATGCATCGCCACGAGGACGTGGTGGCGCTGATCGAGGCCGCACCGGCCGACCTGCGCACCCCGGACCTGTTGACCGTCCTGGGCAGCGCGCGCTCGCACTTGTGCCAGCCCGTGGAGGCCGTCAACGCCTATCTCCAGGCCATCGTCGCTACACCGGCCGTGGGCCCCTTGCATTACCGACTGGGCCTGGCTTTCAACGACCTGGGAATGAAGAGCGAGGCCGCCGAATGCTTTCGCACTGGCCTGTTGCTGGGATTGGGCTCGCTCGAGGCCGGCACGCGCGATCTGCTGGCCTTCTATGAGCGCGAGATCTGCGATTGGCGCGGCGGCGACACGCAGGTGCGGGCGCTGTGCGAATCGATCGAACGGCTGCCCGAGGACGCCGCAGAGCAAAACACGCCCTTTGCGCATGTCACGTTGCTGGACGACCCTGCGCTTCAGCTCAAGGCCGCTCGCGCCTGCGCGCGCTACTACGCGGCCATGCCGCGCGTGGAGCGGCGCCTGCCCGTCAGGCGCGAGCGGATCCGCATCGGCTACGTGTCGGCCGATTTCCATCGCCATGCCACGAGCTTCCTGATGGCCGAGGTGCTCGAGCGCCACGACCGCGACCGGTTTGAAATTTTCGCCTACAGCCACGGGCGTGACGACGGCAGCGACATGCGCCGGCGTATCCAGGCCGCGGCCGAGCACTTTGTTGACCTGCAGGCTTCATCGGTGTTCGACATGGCCCGTCGCATCCGCGAAGACGAGATCGATATCCTGGTGGACCTCAAGGGCTACACCCAGAATGCTCGCCCGCCGCTGTTTGCGATGCGTGCTGCGCCGATTCAGGTCTCCTATCTCGGGTTCCCTGGCACGACGGGCGCCGAATACATCGATTACGTGATCGGAGATCCCGTCGTCACGCCCCTTGCGCACGCTGGGTTCTACAGCGAACGCATCGCGCAATTGCCTGGCTGCTACCAGTGCAACGACGGCACGAGGCCTCTGCCGGCTCCTCCCTCGAGGGCCTCGCAGGGCTTGCCCGAGCAGGGGCTCGTGCTGTGCGCCTTCAACCAGCCCTACAAGATATCGCCCGAGGTGTTCGACGTCTGGTGTCGGATCCTGCAGCGCATACCCGACGCTGTGCTGTGGCTGCTGTACTGGAACAAGGATGCGCCAGCAGCCCTGCAGCGCGAGGCGCTTGCTCGGGGCGTGGATCCCGGGCGCATCGTCTTCGCCCCGACCGTTCTGCAGCAGGAGCACCTGGACCGCATGGGCTGCGCCGACCTGTTCCTGGACACCTGGCCCTGCAATGCGCACACCACGGCCAGCGATGCCCTGTGGGCCGGCGTTCCGATCGTCACCTGCAGCGGGCGTACCTTTGCTTCAAGGGTGGCGGGAAGCCTGCTGCAGGCGGTCGGCGTCCCCGAGCTCGTGTGCCACAACGTCGATCAGTACGAGGCGCTGGTGCTCGAGCTGGCGCAGGACGCCCAGCGGCTCTCGGCGCTGCGGACGCGCATTCAGGCGGCCCGTCGCGTCAGCCCGCTCTTCGACGGAGTGAGCCTGGCGCGGGGCCTGGAACACCTGTACGGGCGGATGTGGGAGCGTGCACTCGCCGGTCGGCCGGCCGAGCACCTGGCGGCCGAGCACCTGGCGGCTGAGCTGCCGCTCACCTGAATTTCACCCACGCGGCGGATCGCGGCGCGTCGGGGAGATGGCCCCGGTATCGGCGGCTATTCCGGGTCACCGCCATGCGTTCACCCTCGGACAATGATCCCGCGCCTTTCCCACGCAGGCGCGGCAAGAAAGGATCCTCGACGATGGAAACGCCACCCCTGCCCGACGTGCACATCGCGATCATGCAGCCGCCTGGCTATGTGCACTCGCTGGCGCTCGTCGACCCGGCGCGCTTCATCCGCCACCAGCTGCGCCGCTTCGGGGTGGAGGTGACGCTGGCCAAGAACCGGCTGCGCGGCGACGCCGTGAATCTTGTGATGGGTGCCCATCTCGGGTTTCCGGAGTCCTGGCGCGAGCGGCACGCCTGCCTCTTCGTCAATCTGGAGCAGCTTGGCCCTGGCGGGGCGAAGGTCTCCGAGGACTACCTGAATCTCCTCAAGACTTCAGGCGTGGTCGACTATGACCTCGCCAACGTCGGCGCCTACGGAGCCGACCCGGCCGACGTGCCGCTTCTGCCGTTTCGCCATGCGAGCTACCTCGATGGCGTGGCTGCCTCCGCACCTCGTCTGGAGGACCGGCCGATCGATCTTCTCTTTTTCGGCAGCATGAACGAACGCCGGCGCCGGCTCCTCGAGCGCGTCGAGGCTTGCGGGATCAAGGTGGCGACCTTCGATCATCCGCTCTACGGCGAAGAGCGCGACCGCTACGTGCGCCAGGCCAAGGCCGTGCTCAACTGCCACTACTACGAGAGCGCCACCTTCGAGCAGGTGCGGGCCTTCCATTGCCTGTCCCTGGGTACGCCCGTGATTTCGGAGCGCAGCCCCGCCACGCGCGCCGATGCCGTCTTCGATCCGGCCGTCTTCTGGTTCGACGAGGGGAACCTCGAGAGCTTCTTTGGCCAGGTGTTCGCCTCGCCGGCGTTCTTCGATCAGGCGCGTATCCAGCTGCAGCGGTGGCGCAGCCATGATCCGGTCGAGGACTATGCCGACCTGATGGCTTTCGCCGCGGGTTATGTAGGCGGGCACGTCCAGAGGCGGCCACAGGAGCCCTGGAGGCCCACTCAGATCAACCTGGGTTCCGGGAAGGATTACCGGCCCGGATGGCTCAACCTCGATGTGATCGACCGCGCCGAGCCCGATGCCGTGCTCGATCTCGGCCAGCCGCAGACCCTGCCCATCGAGGGCATCAGCCGCTTCGCGCAGCCTTTCGTGCTGGAGCCTGCGAGCGTGGAGAAGGTCTACGCCAACAACGTGCTCGAGCATGTGCCGGACCTGCCCTGCCTGATGACCAATGTGCTCACGCTGCTCGCCGAGGGCGGCAGCATCGAGATCGAGGTCCCTTACGAGAAGGCACGCACAGCCTGGCAGGACCCGACCCACATCCGGGCGATGAACGAGGGCTCGTGGATCTACTACACGCAGTGGTTCTGGTACCTCGGATGGTATGAGCACCGATTCGAGCTTGCCGACTCGACCTACCTGGACGAGTCGCTTCAACCCTGCGCCCAGCCCCAGGCTGCCTTCATGCGCGTGGTGCTGCGCAAGGTGGTGACGAGCCCGTGGGAACGGATGCAGGCCCAGGCCCTGCAAGCAGAGGTTCGCGTGCCTGATGACTGGCCCGTCACTGCCGTGGAGTCCGATCCGCAGCCACCGGAGCAGGCAACCTGGGCTTCGACCGCAGACACACTGGCAGGAGATCGCGCATGAGCGCCTATTACGACGGCCTGAACCTGAAGCTCCTGGCTGCGATTCCGGAGTCGGCCAGGAAAGTCCTCGAACTGGGCTGCGCCAACGGTCGCCTCGGAGCGGCTTTCAAGGAGCGCCACCCGCATACGGTGTGGTGGGGAGTGGACGTCTCGGAGCAGGCAGCCCAGGCCGCTGCACAGCACCTGGATCGGGTGCTCACGATGGATCTGGACAGGCCCGACCTCTCCCGGCTCGAGGGAGGATTCGACGTGATCGTCATCGGCGATCTGCTCGAACACCTGCGCGAACCGCACCTGCTGCTGGAGTCGCTGCATGGGCTCACCACGCCCGAGGCCCGGATCGTGTGCTGCCTGCCGAACATGAGCCACATCTCGGTGGTCCAGCGACTGGTGGCCGGGGACATCAGCTACGACGACATGGGCTTGCTTGACCGCACGCACACCCACTTCTACTCGCCAGCCTCGGCTTTCAAGGTGTTCCTGGATGCCGGCTGGCTCCCGCATCTGCAAGACAGCTACCGGGTGGAGGGCACCCCCAGCGAGTTCACCACGCACATCGTCCGGGCCGCGCAGGCCCTGGGCGTGCCGGCTGCCACGGCGCTTCGCAATCTGGGCCTGTACCAGATGATCCTGGTGTGCCCCAAGTGGTCGCTCTCCGAACTCCGCCGCGACGGCCCTATGCAGCGGTTCAGCGTGATCGTTCCCGTGAACCGGCCGTGGCAGCACGAATTGAACATCTCCCGCTCCCCAGGCCTGAAGGAGATCGGGGCGGAGGTGATCTGCGTGCAGGGTGCCACGAGTGCGGCGGCGGCCTTCGAATCCGGAGTGGCGCGCGCGAGCCACCCGTGGCGGCTGATGGTGCACCAGGACGTGTACCTGCCTTCGGGCTCGGGCCTGGCGATTGCCCGGCGCCTGGGCGAGCTCGAGCAGACCGGCCGGCATCTCACACCGGTGGGATTTGCCGGGCTGTGCGCACCCGTTCCGGGTGAGCCGAGGCGTGTGGCCTACGCAGGCTGCGTCATCGACCGAACGACGCTTTTCGACCACGGCGCTTCGGACTTCGGCTTGTCCATCGACGAGTTCGCGGTGGCGCTGCATACCGACTGCGCGGCGCGGATCGATCCCGCCCTGGGTTGGCACCTGTGGGGAACGGACCTTTGCCTGCAGGCGATGGATCAGTGCGGTGGGCCCCAGGCACGGATCCTGGATGTGCCGCTGTTCCATAACTCCACCAACGATTACGTGCTGCCGGAGGCCTTCCAGGAAAGCGCCGGCACGCTCCTGGCCAAGCATCCACATCGTCTGCGCATTCCCACGTTGTGCGGCGAATTGAGCCGGCCGCAGCCGGTCGCGTCTCTTGCCGGCGTGGTGGCCTGATGCAGCCCGCCACCTCTTGGGCCTGCCGAACCACCACGCGATGAACGCGCCCGAACGGCTCGCTGGATACCTGCCGGCAACGGACGTCCCGGCCCGGGCGGTCGAGCGCTTGCTGGTGCTCCAGGGCAGCGATCTGAACGAAGTAGCCACCCACCGGGAGCGCTTCGCGGGGACACAGCTGCTGTTCGTCGATCCGGGCCTGCTTGACGATGCCGCGATGCGCGGGCTGCCAAGCCTGCAGTTCGTGCCGCTGGAGATCGGGCCAGACTTCCAGGCACGGGCTGCGTGCGAGGCGATTTCGCTGGCCACGCTGGTGGACCTGCGGCTTCGCGAGGCTCGTGCCTCAATCTGGCCGGGTGCCTGCCTGGATGGGTGGGATTCGGCACTGTTCCATCTGCCGCTGCAGAGGCTGCACGTCTCGCGCGAGCTCGGCCGGGCGTTTGTCGCCGCCTGGGATGGCCCTCCGGTGGCCTTGTTGCGGCCCTCGGCAGTGCAGCGGATGTACTTCGACTCGAGCCTGTCGGCCGACCTGTTCAGCGAGGCCGCCCCGGAATTGTTCGAGCCGGCTGGTGATACGAAGAGGTGCTGCACAGCCCCGCGGCACCCTTTGCGCAGGTGCTCGATGCTCGCCTGATCGGTCGGGCAATGAGTGGCGGGCATGTCACGCTGCTGACCCACCTCCCCACCTGCTACTACGACCGGGATTGGCTCGCCCAGCAGATCTCGCGGGCGCACCGTTTCACGCTCGATCTGCCCAGCGCCTACTGGGATGTGCCGGTGCACCGAGGTGCCTCGCCGGTGGTGGCCATCGGCCAGGCTGACCCTGCGCATCTCGCGCCGGCCCGACACTACGCAGCACTGGCCCGCCAGGTGCTCGAGCAGACGCTGGGCCCTCTGCTGCGCGAGCCGCGCGCTCGCGCGGCACAGCTTGACGAATGGGCCACGCGTTGCGGCTGGCAGGCGCTGAGCTATCTGGCGCTTCGTGACGGCCTGCAGGGAACGCGGCCGACATTCCTCGTGGCAGACCAGGACACCGGGCTCAACGGACCGCTGTTCTCGGTGGCCGATCAGCTCGGCGCCTCGGTGATGGTGGTCCCCCACTCGGGGCATCCGTCGACGCTATTGCCCCATGGAAGGCGAGTGCGCGTGGTCGAGCGGCCCGGATTCGGCACCACGGCGCGTACGGTCCTGGGCCAGGCCCTGGTGGCCGAGCCGGTGCGTATGCAACCCAGGCTGCCGCGCCAGGCCCGCAGCGAGGTGCGTCGCATCTGCCTGATGCTCAACGCCATCCATGCGGTCGGCCTGAACCACTTCGAGCTCGCCGCGCTGGCCTCGTTCCATTCGGCGTTGACGGGCAGGTGCCAGGCGCTGGGCGTGGAGCTGAGCGTCCGCACGAAGCCCAATGCCCCGGCCGTGTGCCTGCTCTCGAGTTTCCTCGGTGAAGATCCGCACACGCTGATCGCCAACGTCTCGCGCCCGCTGCACGAGGTGGCCGCGCAGTCGGATGTCTGCATCACCTTCGGCGAGCCCACCACGGGCATCCTGCCTTTCCTGGAGTCGGGCGGCCTCGCCGTGCATGTTTCGGCCCAGCGGTGGCCCACGGACTACCTGACTTGCCTGCCGCTCATTCACTCCGGCGTGGTACCCAGCCTGCAAGCTGAAGCCGGCGTCGAGTATCTGCACCGCCTGATGGTGGACCCGACCTTCTACTTCGGAGCGTTGCAGCAACAGGGCCAGGCCTTCGAGCAGCGTGCTGCCGCAGCGCGCACCGAGCTCTTCGCCGGCTGAAGGTCAACCCTGCCGCCATTGAGCGGCCTGGGTCACCCGCGCAGGCCCGTACCTCAGGCGCTCGCCGCCATGCGCCGGATGCCGGCGTGCGGCAGGCGACAGGGCGGGGCCCAGGGCGGCAAGCTCGAGTAGACCTCGCGCCCACAGGCGAGCGCCACCGTCAGCGCGTGGCTCTCGCATCCCACCACCCAGCGTGCCCGCGACAGGGCCGGGGCCACGGTGGGGTGGGTGTCGAGCAGGGTACCTGGCCGGCGAGCCAGCCACCCGTCGTACTTGCCCGGCGCGTCGGAGGGATGCGGCCGCAGGCGCAGGCGAGCA
>JBJTVI010000074.1:0-3826 GCA_046081145.1 Rubrivivax sp. | reverse complement strand
AGCCGCTTTCGGCCGTGCCGCTCAAGGACCGCGAGATCTTCGACCTGCTGGGCTACGACTGACATGAGCCAGCACACCGGCACCTACCAGCGCCGCCGCGGCGAGATCGAGCACTACTTCGATCGCACCGCGATGAAGGCGTGGGAGCAGCTCACGTCCACCGCCCCCGTGAGCCGGGTGCGCGCCACCGTGCGCGCAGGGCGCGACCGCATGCGCGGCACGCTGCTGCACTGGCTGCCCACCGACCTCTCGGGCATGCGGGTGCTCGATGCCGGCTGCGGCACGGGTGCCTTTGCCATCGAGGCGGCACGCCGCGGCGCACAGGTGTTGGCCATCGACCTTTCGCCCTCGCTCGTGAACGTGGCGCGCCGGCGCGCCGACGAGGAGCTGGGTGAGGGCGCCGAGCGCGCGCGAATCGCTTTCGACAGCGGCGACATGAGCGACGCGCGCCTGGGCGAGTTCGACCACGTCGTGGCGATGGACTCGCTCATCCACTACCGCACGGCCGACGCGGTGGCGGTGCTGCGCGCGCTCGCCCCGCGGGTGCGCCGCTCGATGCTCGTCACCTTCGCGCCGGCCACACCGGCGCTGCGGGCGATGCACGCGGTGGGCAAGCTCTTCCCGCGCGGCGACCGCTCGCCCGCGATCGTGCCGGTGGCCGAGGCGGCCCTGCGGCGCGAGCTCGCGCTGCAACTAGGCGCTGGCCTGTGGGCGGTCAGGCACACCCTCACCGTGCGCAGCGGCTTCTACACCTCGCAGGCCTACGAGTTGGGACGCACGTGCTGAAGCTCTCGCTGACCCGCTTGCCGCGCCTGGACTGGTCGCGTGTGGCGGTGCGCTACCTGCCCTTCGCGGATGCGGCCAGCGCCGATCTGCCGCTGTCGCGCCTGGTGCGCCTGGCCTTGTTCCAGGTCACGGTGGGCATGGTGACGGTGCTCACGGTAGGCACGCTCAACCGCGTGATGATCGTCGAGATCGGCGTGGGGGCGTGGCTGGTTTCGCTGATGGTGGCGCTGCCGCTTCTGGTGGCCCCCTTTCGCGCGCTCATCGGCTGGAAGAGCGACCGCCACCGCAGCGCCCTGGGCTGGCGCCGCGTGCCTTACATCTGGATGGGCAGCGGCCTGCAGTTTGCCGGGCTTTCGATCATGCCCTTTGCCATCGTGCTGCTGGGCGGTGAGCTGCCCCTGCAGCTGTGGGCCGGGTACGGCGCGGCGGCGCTGGCCTTCCTGCTGGCCGGTGCCGGGGCGCAGACGGTGCAGACCGCAGGCCTGGCACTGGCCACCGACCTCGCCAGCGAGCACACGCGCCCGCGCGTGGTGGCCCTCATGTACGTGATGCTGCTCGCCGGGATGGTGGGCAGCGGCGTGCTCTTCAGCCTGCTACTGGTCGACTACAGCCACACCCGGCTCGTGCAGGTGGTGCAGGCCACGGCGGTGCTCACGCTCGTGCTCAACCTCATGGCCGTGTGGAAGCAGGAGCCGCGCGACCGGTCGCGTGCGCGGGCGCCGGCGGATAACACACCTTTTCGGCGGGCCTGGGAGGCCTTTGCGGCGCACGGGCGCATCACGCGCTTCCTGCTGGCCGTGGGCCTGGGCACCGCGGCCTTCAACATGCAGGACATCATCCTGGAGCCCTATGGCGCCGAGGTGCTCGGGCTGAGCGTGGGTCAGACGACGCTGCTAACGGGGCTGATGGCCATCGGCGCCATCGTGGCGTGCGGGCTCGCGGCGCGGCTGCTGGGGCGGCGCACCGATCCGCAGCGCGTGGCTGCGCTCGGCCTGCTGGCGGGCCTCGTGGCCTTCTCGTGCGTGGTCTTTGCAGAGCCGCTGCAGTCGCCTGGCCTCTTCCGCGCCGGGGTGCTGCTGATCGGGCTGGGCGGTGGACTCTTCTCGGTGGGCACGCTCAGCGCGGCAATGGCCCTGGACAGCGGCGGCCTGCACGGCATGGTGCTGGGCGCCTGGGGCGGGGTGGTGGCAACTGCCACCGGCCTGTCGGTGGCACTGGGCGGCGTGCTGCGCGATGCGGGCACGCACCTGGCGATGTCGGGCGTGCTGGGCGACGTGCTGGCCACGCCCGCTGCGGGCTACGGCTTCGTCTACCACCTGGAGCTCGCGCTGCTTTTCGTCACCATGGTGGCCCTGGGTCCGCTCGTGCGCTGGCGCACCGGTGCGGGCCGCGCCCACGACCCCGATCCCCCGCCTCGCTTCGGCCTGGCGGACTTTCCCGGCTGAGCTGCGCCTCAGCCCCCACCCACCCACACCGTCCAACGAACCCGCCCGACACGCAAGGAGAGCGCCCATGGGAACCGGAGCCATCACCTCGTACGTCGACGTCGCCCAGCTGGTGCTCTACGCCTTCTGGATCTTCTTCGCCGGCGTCATCTACTACCTCGTGCGCGAGAACCGGCGCGAGGGCTATCCGCTGGAGACCTGGCGCGGCGAGGCCGCCGAGGGCTGGATCCCGATGCCCGAGCCCAAGACCTACAAGCTGGCCTCGGGCGAGGAAGTGATGGCCCCCAGCGGAAAGGGGCCGCTGCGCAACTTCAGTGCCGAGCGCGTGCATGGCTCGGACGGCACCCCGCTGGAGCCGGTGGGCGACCCGCTGGTGGCCGGTGTCGGGCCAGGCGCCTGGACGGAGCGTGCCGACCACCCGGACCTGGACAGCCACGGCCAGCCGAAGATCCGCCCGCTGTCGCAGGTGCCCGAATGCAATGTCAGCGAGAAAGATCCCGACCCGCGCGGCATGACGCTGGTGGACGCCCACGACGACCCGGTGGGCACCGTGCGCGACCTGTGGATCGACGCGCCGGAGATGGTCTTTCGCTACCTCGAGGTGGAGCTGGCCGACGGCTCGCGCCGGGCGCTGGTGCCCATGACGTTTTGCCGCGTCACGCATGAGCGCGTGAAGGTGCATGCGCTGCTGGCCCCGCAGTGGTCGGGTGTGCCGGCGACGAAGTCGGCCGATTCCATCACGCTGCTGGAGGAAGAGAAGATCTCGGCCTACTTCGGCGCCGGGCTGCTGTACGCCGAGCCGAGCCGGCTGGAGCCGCTGGTATGAGGTCGGCGGTGCGCACCGAGGCGGGGGCCGCGCCCCGTGTGCCGTCCCGCGGCCGCGAGCACGAGCTCGAGCCCGAGCACGGGCTGCCCGAGGCGCTGCCGGCCGACGAGCGGCTGTTGTGGCAAGGCCAGCCGACGACGGCGCGGGTGGCCACACGCATCTTTCACCTGCCGGTTCTGGCAGCCTACTTCGCGTTGATGCTGGGCTGGCGCATCGCCGTGCAGCTGCAGGACGGCGGGGCGTGGCACGAGGCGCTGCGTGGCACCCTGGGCCTGGCACTGCTGGCAGCGGTGGCACTGGGCATCGTGGCCACGCTGGCGCGGCTGACGGCACGCACGACTGTCTACACGCTCACCGACAAGCGGGTGGTGATGCGCATCGGCATCGTGCTCACCGTCACCTACAACCTGCCGCTGCGTCAGATCGACGCGGCGCACCTGCTGCCGCTCAAGGACGGAGGCGGCGAGATCGCGCTGGCACTGCGCGGGGATACGCGCATCGCCATGCTGCACCTGTGGCCGCATGCGCGGCCGTGGCACTTCACCCGCACGCAGCCGATGTTGCGCTGCCTGCCCGATGCGCAAGCGGTCGCGGCGCGCCTGACGCAGGCCTGGGCCACGGCCAACGAGACCGCCGCGCGGCCGGCTGCAGCCCCTGCCGCGACAAGCGCTGGCTCGGCTGGCCAGAGCGCCGGCCACGCCGGCCCGCAGCCGGTATCGGCCTGACCGAGCGACAGACAGACCGCACCGCACCTCACCTCACCTCACCT
>JBJTVI010000073.1:0-11726 GCA_046081145.1 Rubrivivax sp. | reverse complement strand
ATAAGTCCTTGGGCACCCCGATCGACGCCGTAGTCGAGGGTGTGCGGGCAA
The DNA here is from genome assembly GCA_046081145.1 of Rubrivivax sp. Lineage (GTDB taxonomy): Bacteria > Pseudomonadota > Gammaproteobacteria > Burkholderiales > Burkholderiaceae_C > Rubrivivax. Next base: position 11,675 of record JBJTVI010000073.1, on the reverse strand, counting down.
TGAAGAGTGCATGGTCAGCCGCGACGAGGCGCAGCGCCTGAAGTTCTGGAGCGGGCGCAAGAACGCCTTTCCGGCCTCCGGGCGGCTGAGCCCGGACTACATGTGCATGGATTCCACCATCCCGCGCAAGAAGCTCGCCGACATCCTGCTGGCCATCGCGCAGATGGAGCAGACCTACGGGCTGCGCTGCGCCAACGTGTTCCATGCCGGCGACGGCAACCTGCACCCGCTCATCCTCTACGACGCCAACGACCCCGACCAGCTCGCGCGCTGCGAGCGCTTCGGCGCCGACATCCTCGAGACCAGCGTGCGCCTGGGCGGCACCGTCACGGGCGAGCACGGCGTGGGCGTGGAGAAGCTCAACTCGATGTGCGTGCAATTCACCCCCGAGGAGCGCGAGCAGATGCTCGCCCTCAAGCGCGCCTTCGACGCGCAGGGCCTGCTCAACCCGGGCAAGGTGATCCCCACGCTGCAGCGCTGCGCCGAGTACGGAAAGATGCACGTGCGCAAGGGGCTGCTGCCCTTTGCCGAGCTGGAGCGCTTCTGATGGCCGACAGCGCGCCGCACGCCCTGCAGGCGCTGGTCGATCAGGTGCGCGCGGCAGCGGCCGAGGGCCATGCGCTTCGCATCGCAGGCGGCGGTACGAAGGCCTTCTACGGCGAAGAGGCGCCTGCCGAGGGGCCGGAGCAGCCGCTCGACGTGCGCGGCCTGCAAGGCATCAGCGCCTACGAGCCCAGCGAGCTCGTGGTCACGGTTCGCGCCGGCACGCCGCTTGCCGAGCTCCAGGCCGAGCTCGCGCGCGCGGGCCAGTGGCTGCACTTCGAGCCGCCCCACTACGCCGGCGGCGGCACGGTGGGCGGCATGGTGGCCGCGGGCCTGGCCGGGCCGGCGCGGGCCAGTGCAGGCAGCGTGCGCGACTATGTACTCGGGGCGGTGATGCTCAACGGACGCGCCGAGCTGCTGAGCTTTGGCGGCCAGGTGATGAAGAACGTGGCGGGCTACGACGTCTCCCGGCTGCTCGCAGGCTCACTCGGCGTGCTGGGCGTGATCTGCGAGGTGTCGCTCAAGGTGCTGCCGCGGCCCGTGGCGCAGTGCACGCTGCGTCTGGAGCTCGACGAGGCACAGGCGCTGTCCAGCCTGAACGCATGGGGCGGCCAGCCGCTGCCGCTGCAGGCCAGCGCCTGGTGGCAGGGCACGCTCGTGCTGCGCCTGGCCGGCGCCGAGGCGGCCGTGGCTTCCGCGCAGGCGCGCATCGGCGGCGAGGAGGTGGAGCCCGAGCTGGCCGAGGCCTTCTGGACGGGCCTGCGCGACCACACCGACGAGTACTTCGCCACGGCCTCCGAGGCCGTGGCCACGGGCAGCAGCCGGCTGTGGCGGCTGTCGGTGCCCTCCACCTGCCCACCGCTGGGGCTGGCCGGCTCGACCCTCGTCGAGTGGGGCGGCGCGCAGCGCTGGCTCCTCACCGACGCTGCGGCCGAGTCGGTGCGCACAGCCTCACGCAGCGCCAGCGGCCACGCCACCGTGTGGCGCGGCGACAAGGGTTGCGGCGCCTTCGAGGCGCTCACGCCACCACTGGCGCGCATCCACCGCGAGCTCAAGCAGGCCTTCGACCCGGATCGGCTCTTCAACCGCGGGCGCCTCGTGCGCGGCCTGTAGGCACCGCTGCAGCAGCGCCCCGCCCCCTCGCCCCGCCCTCTTTCGCACGATGCAGACCCAGCTGGCCCCCGAGTTCCAGGACACGCCCGATGGCCGCCAGGCCGAGGCGATCCTGCGCAAGTGCGTGCACTGCGGCTTTTGTACCGCCACCTGCCCGACCTACCAGCTGCTGGGCGACGAGCTCGACGGCCCGCGCGGGCGCATCTACCTGATCAAGCAGGTGCTGGAGGGCGCGCCCGTCACGCACAGCACGCAGCAGCACCTGGACCGCTGCCTGACCTGCCGCAACTGCGAAACCACCTGCCCCTCGGGCGTGCAGTACGGGCAGCTCGTGGAGATCGGGCGGCGCGTCGTCGAGGAGCGTGTGCCGCGCCCAAGAGGGGAGCGTGCGGTGCGCTGGCTGCTCAAGGAAGGCCTCACCTCGGCGCTGTTTTCGCCGGCCATGAAGCTCGGCCAGGCGGTGCGGCCGCTGCTGCCGCAGACCCTGCGAAACAAGGTGCCGGCCGCGGCGCGGCGCGCCAAGCGCGCGCGCCGCTGGCCCACGCGCGAACACCCGCGCCGGGTGCTGATGCTCTCGGGCTGCGTGCAGCCGGCGATGATGCCCAACATCAACAGCGCCACCGCGCGCGTGCTCGACGCAGCGGGCATCCAGACGCTCGTGGCCGATGGCGCGGGCTGCTGCGGCGCGATCCGCACGCACCTGGGCGACCACGACGGGGGCCTGGCCGACATGCGGCGCAACATCGATGCGTGGTGGCCGCTGGTGGAGCCGGGCCTGAACAGCCTGGGGCCGGTGGAGGCCATCGTGATGAACGCCTCGGGCTGCGGCGTCACGGTCAAGGAATACGCCCAGGCGCTCGCGCACGACCCGGTCTACGCCGAGAAGGCGCGGCGCATCAGCGCGCTCACCCGCGACCTGTCGGAGCTGCTGCCCGAGCTCGTGCCCAAGCTGCAAAGCCGCCTGGGACGCCTCACCAAGGGCTCGGCCCGCGCGCGCCTCGTGTTCCACCCGCCTTGCACGCTGCAGCACGGCCAGCAGCTGCGCGGCGGCGCGGAGCGCACGCTGGCCGAGCTCGGCTTCGAGGTTCGGCTGGCTGGCGCGGAGAGCCACCTGTGCTGCGGCTCGGCCGGCACCTACAGCGTGCTGCAGCCCGAGCTGGCCACGCAGCTGCGCAACCGCAAGCTCGAGCACCTCTCGCCGCAGGCCGACGAGACCATCATCTCGGCCAACATCGGCTGCATCCAGCACCTGCAGTCGGGCACCGAGACGCCCGTGCGGCACTGGGTGGAAGTGCTCGACGACGCGCTGGGCTGAGGCCCGGGCGGCTGGAAGGACGCGCGAAAGGACGCGCGGAACGACGCTCAGGCGGGCACCGCGGGATCCACCGCCTGACCCTCTACGAGCACCGCGCGCAACGCCAGCGCCTGGTCGAGGACCACCGCATCGGCCCACGTGCCCGGCGCCAGGCGGCCGCGGTCGGCTAGGCCCAGGTGCTCGGCCGCGATCGTGGCCGTGCGGCGAGAGGCCTCGGCCACGCCCAGGCCCAGGCCCACGAGGTTGCGCAGCGCCTGGTCCATCGTCAGCGTGCTGCCGGCCAGCGTGCCGTCGGCCAGGCGCACGCCGCCCAGGCACTTGGTGACGCGCTGGCGCCCGAGCCGGTACTCGCCGTCGGGCATGCTGGCGGCGGAGGTGGAATCGGTGACGCAGTACAGGCCCGGAATCGCGCGCAGCGCAGCGCGGATCGCGCCGGGATGGACGTGCAGCAGGTCGGCGATGAGTTCGGCGCGCTCGGCATGTGCGAGCGCGGCGCAGGCCACCCCCGGCTCGCGGTGATGCAGCCCCGTCATGGCGTTGAAGAGGTGCGTGAAGCCGCTGGCGCCAGCCTGCAGCGCCGCCAACGCGTCTTCATAGCTGCCCGCGCTGTGGCCGATCTGCACGACGAAGCCTCGTGCGCGCAGCGCCACGATCAGCTCGAGGTGGCCCGGCACCTCCGGGGCGATCGTGACGAGCCTGAGCGGGGCGATCGCGTGCCAGGCCAGCACCTGCTCGAGCGTGGCCGCGCAGGTGTAGTCGGGTTGTGCGCCCAGGCGCTGCGGGCTCAGGAAGGGCCCCTCTAGGTGCACGCCCAGCACGCGCGCGCCGTGCGCGGGGCGCTCGGCGCAAGCCGGCGCGAGCGCGTGCAGCGCCACCTCGATGTCCGCGCTCGGCGCGGTCATCGTCGTGGCCAGCAGCGCCGTGGTGCCGTGGCGCGCGTGGGCGCGCGCGATGTGGGCCACCGCCTGCGCGCCGTCCATCGTGTCGTGCCCGGCGCCGCCGTGCACGTGCAGGTCGATGAAGCCCGGCAGCACCCAGCACGCACGGCCCTCGGCCACGCGCTCGCGCGCCTGCGCTTCGCCCAGCGGCTCGCCCCGGATGGCGGTGACGCGGCCACCCGCGTGTGCGAGCGAGCCGTGCACGAAGCCGTCGGGGGTGAGGATGCAGCCTTCGAGGGTGTCCATGGGCGGTGAGCGGGCGCTTCGACTATTCTGACCGCATGACGACCCCCGGCATCATCGACGGCGGTCTCGGGCTCGACGTGGGCGGCACCGAGACGCGCTGGGCGCTGGCCGATTCGAGCGGCCAGCTGCTCGGCCAGGGGCGCGCCGCGGGCTTCAGCGGCACGCAGGCGCACGACGAAGCCGGGCGAGCACAGGTGCGGGCGGCGCTGGCCCAGGTGGCCGCAGGTGTGGCCAGCCTCATGCAGGAACACGCGAAACAGGCGGTGCGTGCGCAGGTTGCAGCGCCCGGGGACTTCACGACCCTTCGCATCTGGGCAGGTGTCACCGGCCACGACCCGCAAGCAGGCGAGGCGCTGGCCGCCTGCTTCGTGCAGGCACTGGGCTGCCCGCGGCAGGCGCTCGTGCTCGACAGCGACATCGCCTTGCTCGCCCGCGTGGCCTTCGCCCCCGGCCAGGGAGTGGTGGTGGTGGCCGGCACCGGCTCGGTGGCGGTGCACCGCGACGCGCAAGGGGCGCTGCATCGCGTGGGCGGGCGCGGCGCCGTGCTGGGCGACGAGGGCAGCGGCCACGCCATCGCGCGCGAGGCGCTGGCTGCCGTGTGGCGCAACGAGGACGACGCGCCGGGCTTCATCGCGCGCTCGGTGCTGGCCCAGGAGCTGCTCGATGCCGTGGGCGGGCGCGAGTGGGCGCACACGCGGCGCTTCGTCTACGGCGGCGAGACCTCGCGCGGAGACTTCGGGCGCCTGGCGCTGGCGGTGGCGCGCGCCGCCGAGCGCGACCCAATGGCGCTGGCCATCCTCGAGCGCGCAGGCGCCGAGCTCGCCCGCCTGGCCACGCTGCTGGTGCAGCGCCACGGCGTGGGCCAGGTACTCGTGTGCGGGCGCGTGCCGCAGCTGCACCCGGCCATCGCGCAGGCGCTGCGCGCCCGGCTGCCCGAGGGCGTGGCCTGCACGCTGCGGCAGGTGGAGGTGCATCGCGAGGCGGCGAGCCGGGCGGCTCGGGGCGCTTAGGACACGGCACGCGGGCTGCGGTGCGCCGGCTCGACCGGCCACTTCGGAGGCCGACCGAACCCGGTCAACGGCCGCCTCATCGTCCGTCGCGGCCAAGCACGCGTGCGAGCACGGCTGCCGCCTGGGTGTCGTCGCAGCCGCGCCAGGCCACGATGTGGTCGGGGCGGATGAGCACCAGCGGGGCTTCGTACAGCGCCTGCAGCGCCTCCTCCGGTTGCACGACGACCGCCAGCTCCACCCCCAGCGCCTGCGCCACCTCGACGAAGCGCGAGGGGGCCCCGTGAGGCGGCCCGCCCGGGCCGAGCATCAGCAGCGTCCAGCCGGGGCCGAAGGTGTCGAAGAGCGAACGCCCGTCGGCCAGCCACGCATGCGGCGGCCGGCCAACGGGGCAGGCACTCGGGGTATAGCTGTTGGCCGCATCGGGCGGCGGCTCGGTGCCGTCGGGCACGATGACGGGCGAGCCGTCGTAGCGCGCGCCGAAGGTCACGCCCGGAATGTTGAACTCCAGCCGCGCGTGGGCCGCCAGCGTCCCGCAGGCCTGCTCGCGTGCACGGGTGCCCTCGGGCGTGTCGTCGTCGAGTTCGCCTGCCGCCTCGAACAACCCGATCGAGTCGGCAAAGTGCCGGGCATAGCCCGTGTTGCGCCGCGCCACCGCCTGCCGCTCGGCCTCGTAGCTCGCCAGCAGCGCCGGGCCACCCTGCCCGCGCAGCACCGCGTGGAGCTTCCACGCAAGGTTCACGGCATCCTCCACCGCGGTGTTGTAGCCCAGGCCCCCGGTGGGCGTGAACAGATGGGCCGCATCGCCGCAGAGGAAGACGCGGCCTTGGCCAAAGCGCTGCGCCACGAGCGCGTGGCCCGCCAGCCAGGTGGCCATCGACAGGACCTCGATGTCCAGGGGCAGGCCACTGGCCTGCGCGAAGAGCTGTCGCGCCTGCGCCTCATCGGGCGGCTCCTCGGGCGCGTCGTCGGGCAGCTGCACATGAAAGGCAAACTCGTCGCGGCCGTTCACCGAGAGGATGAAGGCGCGCTGGCGCGGGTGCACCTGCACGTACATCCAGGCGCGCTCACGGGGATTGAGCCGGTAGAAGTCCGGCGCGCGCAGGTACACCGCCAGCATGCGGCCGCCCATGAAGCGACGGCGCATCCCGGTGGCGCCCTCCCAGCCGATGCCCAGCCGGGCGCGCGTGGGCGAGCGAGCGCCGTCGGCGGCGAGCAGGTAGGACGCGCGCACGGTCTGCGGCGGGGGCGCCCCCGAGCGGCCTGGAGAGCCTGGAGCACCCGGCGCACCTAGCGCACCTAGCGCACCCGGCGCGTCCGCTGGCGCGACCGGCGCCACCACGGCCTGGATGTCGGCACCCGTGTCGCTGAAGTGCTGCAGCGCCCAGCCGTAGCGCAGCTCGCAGCTGGCGTGCGCCTGTGCCTGCTCGCGCAGCACCGCCTCGACGTACTTCTGCGAGACGCGGTGCGGCAGTTCCGCCGCACTCCACGAGCCCGACATCGAGCGGACCAGGCTGCGCGCCTGTGCCGCCGTGGGCAGCCGCAGGCGCGCCAGCTCGTGGCCGGCAAAGCGCGTGAGGTAGGCCACATCGGTGGGATGGTCCGCCGGCAGCCCGAGCGCGCGCACGCGATCGGCAAAGCCCAGGCGCCGGAAGTGCTCCATCGTGCGCGCCTGCGTGGCGTTGGCCTGCGGGTTGAAGGCGGTGGAGGGCTTGCGGTCCACCAGCAGGCAGCGCACGCCGCGCCGGCCCAGCTCGAGCGCGGCCATCAGCCCGCAGGGGCCGCCGCCGACGATGAGCACCTCGGTGTGCAGCGCGCTCATGCCGGGCTCATGCCGGGCTCACGCCGGGCTCGGGTCGGCCGGGGCTGGCTGCGCCGGCCGTGCGCCTCACCCGCGCAGGCCCGCTGCGCACACGCCGAGCACCTCGATCCAGTGGCGGGTGAGCGGCGTGTCGGGCTTGGCCAGTCGCCGCTCGTTGAGCAGGGCGCGGCCGATGGCACGGGCATGGTCGCCCCCCTGCGCCGCCAACGCCAGCAGGGTCTAGTCGATCAGGTCGCGCTGGGCGTGGCTGCCGCCAAAGCGCTGGGCCACGCCGCGTGCGCCATACAGCAGCGTGGCCGCACTCTGGGCATCGCCGCGCGCCCACGCTAGCACGCCACGCATCAGGGGCAGGCCCACCTCGCGCGCCATGGCGCGGTTGTGGCGCACCGCGTCCTCGTGCGAGAGGGCGCGCGCCGCGCAGCAGGCGAGCCAATGCTCGGCGCGGGTGAGATCCCCCGCCCCCACGAGCGCGAGCAGGGCGTGCAGGTCGTTGAAAGCGTAGTAGCCCGCCTCCTGCTCGTCCATGGGCCAGGCGGCCACCAGGGCGCGGCACTGGGCGCTGACGTCCTCGCCCAGCAGGTGCAGCCGCCACAGCAGCGCCGCCGCATCCAGGCGCTGCAGCGAGATCTGGAGCGCCGCACCGCTGAGGTGGTTGTCCACGAGCCGCCAGGCGCCGGCCAGATCCAGCACCTCCAGCCGAAACAGCGCCTTGTGCCACCACAGGTGCGTGGCAAAGCCGTTGCCCTCGGCCCACACGCTCTGGTGCCGGCGCAGCCAGGTGGCGCCCTCCTCGAAGCGGCCCTGCATCTCCATCACGTGGGCCACCGCGTGTACCGCCCAGGGCACGCGCGGATTGGCCTGCAGCGCCCGCCGGCCCACCTCCTCGGCCTGCGGATAGAGGTTGCATTCCTCCAGCCCGAAGGCGTGCAGGGCCAGCACGTAGCCAAAGAGCGGATCGGCCTCGTCCCAATCGGGCAGCGCACGCGCCGGGCGGCCGCGCAGCGCCGGTGCGTCGCCCCGATAGAAGTCCCACAGGTGCGCCCACTGAAGCGCCAGGGCATCGCGCGGGTGGTCCACCAGCAGCTCGTCCCAGGTGCGGCAGGCCGTCGCCCAGCGGCCCTCCAGCACCTGCGTGAGCGCCTCCAGATGCGCGCGCTCGCGCGGGGTGCAGCCGCGCTCGCGCTCGCGCGCGGCGTGCAGGCTCGCCCGGGCCTGCGCCACGAGCGAGGGCTCGGTCAGGCTCAGCAGGAACCCCGCCTTCATGGCGTGGGGCATCGCCCAGCCCGGGTCGGCCTGCTCGGCCGCCTCCAGGTCGGCCAGCGGCGTGTCGTAGAAGGACATCATGCGCCACAGCGCACGCTCGGCGGCGTCGCGCGCGGCCGTGGAGGCGGTGCCGGTGCGGTGTCCGCGCGGGTCGCTGCAGCTCATGGGGGTGCCGGCCAGGCCCGCTGCGCGGGGCGCAGCCGCTCCCAGGCGCGCGCCAGACGCAGCACGCCCAGGTCGTCGTGGCGACGCCCGGCGATCTGCAGCCCGATCGCCCGCCCGTCGGCACCCTGCCCGCAACCGATGCTCGCCGCGGGCTGCTCGCTCATGTTGTAGGGCACGGTGAAGCAGATGTGCTCGAGCGGGCGAGCCGGGTCGTTGGTGGGCCCGGCCCACTCGGCCGGAAAGCTCGCCACGGGCGAGGTGGGCGAGAGCACGAAGTCGAAGCGCTGCGTGGCCGCCACCGCCGCCTCGTGCATCGCCCCGATCTGGCTGAAGCCGTGGAAGACCTGCTCGGCGCTGTAGCGCGCGGCCGGCTCGATCCAGGCACGGATGTAGGGCAGCACCTTGTCCTGGCGCTGGCGCGGCAGGGTACGGAAATCCATCCACGAGCGCATGCGCCAGAAGCGGTCGAGCCCGTCCATCATCTCGCGCGTGGTGAAGGGGCCGATCTCCTCGACCACGGCGCCGGCCGCCTCGAAGGCGCGCGCGGCCGCGCGCACGGCCGCGGCCGTCTCGGGCTCCACCGGCAGGCCCCAGCCGGCATCGAGCTGCAGCGCCAGGCGCAGCCCGCGCAGCTCGAGCTCCAGCGCGCTCCAGGCGATGTCCTGCGCCGGCAGGCCCATGGTGTCGCGCCAGTCGGGGCGGGCCAGCGCGTCCATCATCAGCGCCGCGTCCGTGACGGTGCGCGTCATCGGCCCGGCCACGCGCCCGACGAAGGGCGGCTTGATGGGGATGCGGCCCAGGCTGGGCTTGAGGCCGAAGACCCCGCACCAGGCCGCCGGCAGCCGGATCGAGCCGCCGATGTCGGTGCCCACGTGCAGCGGGCCATAGCCGGCTGCGGCCGCCGCACCGGCCCCGGCGCTGCTGCCGCCCGGGTTCAACCGCAGATCCCAGGGGTTGCGCGCGAGCCGGTGAAAGCTCGACAGGCCCGAGGAGAGCATGCCCCAGTCGGGCATCGTCGTCTTGCCCAGGATCACGCAGCCGGCCTCGCGCAGCCGCGCCGTGGGCGGGGCATCCTCGGGGGCCGGCACGAGCTCGGTGGCGGCCGTGCCCAGCGGCACGGGCACCCCGCGCGAGGCGATGTTCTCCTTGATCGTCACCGCAACGCCATCGAGCGCCGACAGGGGCTGCCCGGCGCGCCAGCGGGCCTGGCTCGCCAGTGCAGCCTGGCGTGCGCGCTCGGGGTCGAGGGCGTAGAGCGCGCACAGCTGCGGCTCCCAGCGCGCGATGTGCGCGAGCACCGCCTCGAGGGCTTCCACCGGCGAAGCCGCGCCGGCCCGGTAGGCCGCCGAGAGCTCGGCGGCGCTGAGTTCGTGCAGCCCCGCGCTCAAGCCCAGGACACCGCGGCGAGGTCGTTGGCGAAGATGGGCGAGCTGTTCCACAGGCCCTTGAGGCCCTTGCGGAACACCGCCACCTGCGCCGGGTTCCAGATCCAGGCGTTGACGGCGTCCTCGGCGAGCTGGCGCTGGATCTCGCGCCACAGCCGGCCCTTCTCGCGCCCGTCGGAGGTGGCGGCCAGGGTGGCCACCAGCCCGCGGAACCTCGGGCTGTCGTAGCCGAAGTAGTAGTTCGGGTCGGCATAGGCCGTGGCGTAGTCCAGCGGCTCGACGTGGTTGATGATGGTGAGGTCGAAGTTGCCCTTGAAGGGCCCCGAGAGCCACTGCGCCCACTCCACGTTCTCGATGCGGCAGTTGATGCCCACCTTGGCCAGCTGCGCCGCCACGATCTCGCCGCCCTTTCGGGCGTACTGCGGCGGGGGCAGCGTGAGCGTGAGGTTGAGCGGGCTGGACACGCCGGCCTCCTTGAGGAGCGCGCGCGCCTTGTCCGGGTTGTGCGCGTACATCCCCGTGTGGTCGACGTAGCCGATGTCGGTGGGCGCGAAGTGGCTGCCGATGGGCCGGCCCAGGCCCTCCTGCGCGCCCTCGATGAAGGCCTGTCGGTCGATCGCGTGCGTGATGGCGCGGCGCACCCGCACGTCGTCCAGCGGCTTCTTGCGGTTGTTGATGGCCACGAGCCCCTTGCCCGCGGTGCTCCCCACCTCCACCGTGAAGCGCTTGTCGGACTGGAACTGCTTGAGCGCCTGCAGCGCGCCAAAGCGCGGCATGCCGTCGATGTCGCCGGCCAGCAGCGCAGCCACCTGCGCGGAGGGGTCGTTGATGAAGCGGAAGGTCGCGCGTCTGAGCGCGATGCGCGCGGCGTCGCGGTAGGTATCGGATTTCACGAGCGTGACGGCGGAACCCTTGGCCCAGGCATCGACCTTGAAGGGCCCGGTGCCCACGGGCCGGGTGGCGGCGCTGGCCACCGAGTTCGGGTGCAGGATCACGGCCGTGTTCTCGCCCAGCCTGAAGGGCAGCGTGGAGTCGGCCTTGTCGAGCACGAGGATCACGGTGTGGGCGTCGTGCGCCACCACGCTCGAGATGTTGTCGAAGACCGCCTTCTTGGCCTTGTTCGTGCTGCCCGGGGCGCGCGCGCGGTCGAAGGCGAACTTCACCACGCTCGCGTCCAGCGCCGCGCCGTCGGAGAACTTGATGCCCTTCCTCAGGCGGAAGGTGTAGGTCTTGCCGTCGGGCGTGTGGCCCCAGCTCTCGGCCAGCAGCGGCGTGACGGCACCATCCATGTTGATCTTCGTGAGGCCCTCGAGCACGTTGTAGTGCACGATCTCGCCGATGGCTGCGGCCGGCGCGGTGGTCGGGTCCAGGCCCGGGGGCTCGAGCACCATGCCCACGACGACGCTGTCCTTGCGCGACTGCGCCATGGCCTCGGGCAGCGCGGCGGCCAGGGGCACGCCGGCCAGCAGGGCATTCAGGCCGCGGCGGGTGATGGGGGTGTTCATGCGCTTGTCCTCTCCTCAGTTCGTGCCGGTGGGGGTGGCCGGCACATTTTGCGCCATGGCGCGGGCCGCCCCGGGCGCCGCAGCCGTGGGGGGATGCAGCCCCGGCACAGCCGCCAGCAGGCGCTGCGTGTAGGGGTGCCCGGGGCTCCGGAAGATGCGGTCGGGGTCGCCCTGCTCGACGATGCGCCCGCCCTCGAGCACGATGACCTCGTCGCACACCAGGTCGACCACGCTCAGGTCGTGGCTGATGAAGAGGTAGGTCACGCCAAACGCATCCTGCAGATCCTGCATCAGGTTGAGCACCTGCGCCTGCACCGAGACGTCCAGCGCACTCACCGGCTCGTCGGCCACGATGAGCTTGGGCCGCGTGATG
>JBJTVI010000072.1:0-2259 GCA_046081145.1 Rubrivivax sp. | reverse complement strand
CCCAGCCAGCGCCTGGGGGCTGGGGCACGCCGTTTGCCCGGGGAGGGTTGCACATGAAGGGCATGGTCTTCACGGAGTTCCTGGACTACGTGCGCCAGCACCATGGCGATGACATGGTCGACGACATCATCGACGACAGCGACCTGGCCAGCGGCGGCGCCTACACCGCGGTGGGCATCTACCACCATGGCGAGATGTTTGCGTTGTGCACGGCCCTAGCGGCGCGCACGGGCCAGGCGGTGCCGGTGGTGGTGCGGGGCTTCGGCGACCACCTCAGCGGCACCTTCGCCCGCAGCCACCCGGCCTTCTTCGCCCGTGCGGGCAACCTGTTCGACTTTCTCGAAAGCATCGAGGGCCACATCCACGTCGAGGTGCGCAAGCTCTACCCCGATGCCGCACTGCCCAGCTTCCGCGTCGAAGCGCGCACACCCACTCGCATCGTGCTGCTGTACCGCAGCCCGCGCCGCATGGGCCACCTGTCCGAGGGCCTGATCCAGGGTTCGGCACGCCAGTTCGGCGTGCAGGTGCTGGTGGAGTCCGAGGTGCTGGCCAACAGCGACAGCCATGCCGTGCGCTTCACCGTGGACCTGGTCTGATTCGATGAATGCACGGCAACCCGCGGCCGAGGTGCTGGCCCAGCCTACAGACCTGGCCGCGTCGCTGGAAGCCCTGCAGCGCCGCCTGATGGGGCGTGTAGAGCGCGAACGCCGGGCACGCCTGGAGGCCGAGCGCCTGCTGGAGTGCAAGTCGCTGGAACTGTACGAAGCCAACCAGGCGCTCAGCGCCGCGGCGGCCGACCTCAAGTGCCGGGTGGCCGAACTCACCCGCGTCACCCGCGAGCTCAGCGAAGAACGCCAGCGTGCGCTGCAGCAGGCCGAACGGGATGGCCTGACCGGCATCGCCAACCGGGCGGCCTTTACACGCGTGCTGCGCGACACCCTGGCCAACCCGCAGGCCCGCGCCAGCGGCGTGGCGGCGCTGCTCATCGACCTGGACGACTTCAAGCTCGTCAACGACAGCCTGGGCCATGCCGCGGGGGACGCGCTGCTGGTCGAGACCGCACGCCGGCTGAGCGACGCCGTGCGGCCCGGCGACGTGGTGGCGCGCCTGGGCGGCGACGAGTTTGCGCTGCTGCTGCGGCGCACCCAGCCCGAGCAGGGCGTGGTGGAGCTCGCCACGCGCATCCAGGAGGCCGTGAGCCAGCCCTACCGGGTGGCCGGCACCGAGATCAACAGCAGCGCCAGCATCGGCATCACCGTGAGCACGCGCGGCTACGACAAGCCCGGCGACGTGCTGCGCGATGCCGACATCGCGATGTACCGCGCCAAGGCCACGGGCAAGGCGCGGCACGTGCTCTTCGACGGCACGATGCACGCCGAGATCGCGCGGCGCATGCGCCTGGAGGGGGACCTGCGGCGCGCGATCGCCGAAGGCACGCTGGACATCGCCTACCAGCCCATCCTCGATCTGGGCGACGACCGCCTGCTGGGCTTCGAGGCGCTGGCGCGCTGGGTGCACCCCGAGCTCGGCGCGATCGAGCCCTCGGAGTTCATCGCGATTGCCGAGGAGTCCTCGCTCGTCGTGCAGATCACAGACCTGGTGCTGGCCCGCGCCTGCGACGACCTGCGCCGCTGGCACGGCCGCAGCGGGCAGTGGGCGGGGCTGCGGCTGCACGTGAACGTGTCGGACAAGGACGTGGCGCAGCGCACCCTGCCGCAGCGCATACGCGCCAGGCTCTACGAGACCTCGCTGCGCCCCGAGCACCTGGTGCTCGAGCTCACCGAGGTGATCCTGATGCGCCGCCTGGCCACCGAGCGGCAGGTGCTCGAGGAGCTGCGTCTGCTCGGCATCGGGCTGTCCATCGACGATTTCGGGATGGGCTACTCCTCGCTCGCGCACCTCTCCTCGCTGCCCATCGACAGCCTGAAGATCGACCGATCCTTCATCGATGGCCTGACCTCTCGGCCCACCGACGCCGCCATCGTGCGCACGATCCTGGATCTGGGCCGCTCGCTCGGGCGCCAGGTGGTGGCCGAAGGCATCGAGACGGCCGCACAGCTCTCCACGCTGCGCGCGCTGGGATGCACCATCGGGCAGGGGCACCACCTCTCGGTGCCGCTATCGGCCCAGGCGGTGGATGCGCTGCTCAAGCGGCTGGAGCTGCGCGGCGCACCGGCCCTGCCCGGCGGGCTTGCCGACCCGGCCCGGCTTTTTCATTGAGCCGCGCGGCTGCGCGCCCGTTCGGACAGGACCCAAAGC
>JBJTVI010000071.1:0-6998 GCA_046081145.1 Rubrivivax sp. | reverse complement strand
TGCGCGCGAGCATGCCCACGATGCGCGAGGCCAACCACGGCACGCCCCGGCCCCTGGGGCGCGAGCTCGAGGTGGTGCGCCCCTATCTCGAGATCCTCAAGGTGCGCATGGAAGATCGCCTGGCCACCACCATCGACGTGCCGGCCGGGCTGCTCTCGGCCGAGTTCCCGCCGATGATGATCCAGACCCTCGTGGAGAACGCCATCAAGCACGGCCTGGAGCCCAAGCCCGAGGGCGGCACACTCAGCGTGAAGGCCGAGATCATCCACGGCAACCTGGCCGTGAGCGTGGCCGACACCGGCCTGGGCTTTGCGGCCGCTCCCACCGCCGGCACCGGGGTGGGCCTGGCCAACATCCGCGAGCGGCTGCAGCTGCTCTATGGCGGCAAGGCGACGCTGACGGTGGCGGCGCATGAGCCCTGTGGCACGGTCGTCACCGTCACCGTTCCGTACCGCAGCCTGGAAGGAGCCGCATGATGAGCACGCTCGAGTCCCCCTCTGCCTCGACATTCAGGCCGGGCGTGCACCCGTCGGCCACCCCCACCCCATCGCGCCGCTCGCTGCCCCGTCGCCTGGCGATGTGGATCGGCCTGGCGGGCGCGGCCGTCGCGCTGGCCCTCCTCCTGACCGGGCTCGTGTTCAACCTGGGGTGGGAGGATCCCGTGCGCATCTATGTCGACGGCGAGCAGGTCTTTGCCGGGCCGCATGTCGAATCGATGAGCTTCGGGCAGCTCTTCGCGCTGACGCTGGCACTGGCGTTCGCCTTTCTCATCATGATCGTCGTCGTGCCCGTGGCGGTGGTCGTCGGCCTCGCCCTGGCGGCGCTGGCGGTCGTCTTTGCGCTGGTGGTGGGCCTGGGCCTGCCGGTGCTGATCCTGGTGGGCGTGGGCGCGCTGCTGCTGTCCCCGCTGATCCTGCTCGTCTGGCTGCTCTTCAAGCTCCTGAGTTGAGAATTCCGTCATGACCTCACCCACCTTTCGCGCCATCCTCGCCGACGACGAACGCCTGATGCGCGAGCAGCTGCGCGCGCGCCTGGCCGAGGCCTGGCCCGAGCTGCAGATCGTGGCCGAGGCCCGAAACGGCCTGGAGGCCGTCGAGCTCGTCACGCAGCACCGGCCCGACATCGTCTTCCTGGACATCCGCATGCCCGGCCTGACGGGCGTGGAGGCCGCACGCCAGATCGCGCAGATGGAAATCGGCGAAGACGAGCTGCTGCCCGAGGTCGTCTTCATCACCGCCTACGACCAGTACGCGGTGGAAGCCTTCGATCAGGGTGCGGCCGACTACGTGCTCAAGCCCGCCGAGCCCGAGCGCCTCAAGCGCACGGCCGAGCGCATCCGCCGGCGCCTGGCCTCGCGCGGCACGGCCGACGAGAACCCGGGCGCGCCACTGCAGCAGCTGCTGCACCAGCTCACGGCCAAGATGAACCCGGGCGGTGCGCCTGCCCACCTGCAGTGGATCCAGGCCGCCGTGGGCCAGGAGCTGCGCATGATCCCCGTGCAGGACGTGCTCTTCTTCATCAGCGACGAGAAGTACACGCGCGTGCAGACAGCCGCCTTCGAGGCCCTCATCCGCAAGCCCATCAAGGAGCTGGTGGACGAGCTCGACCCCGCGCACTTCTGGCAGATCCACCGCAGCACGCTCGTGAGCGTGCGTGCCATCGAGGGCGTGGGGCGTGATTTCCGCGGCCGCCAGATCGTGCGCGTGAAGGGCCACCCCGAGAAGCTCGAGGTGAGCCGCAGCTACACGGGGCTCTTCAAGGGGATGTGAGGGCGCGGGCGCGCGCGTCCAGCAGCGTGGCCAGCGTGATCTTGCGCACCTCGGTCTTGCTCTGTTCGATGTGCGCCTTGAGCAGCATCTGCGCAGGCTCGGCGCGGCGCTGCATCACCTGGCGCAGGATCTTGGCGTGCTCCTGGTAGGTGGCCTCGATGCGGTCGGCGCGCGTGAAGTCCAGCCGCCGCACGAAGCGGATTCGCTCGGTCACGTCGGCGTGCACCCGTGCGATCTCGCCATTGCCCGCGGCGCGCACGAGCGTGGTGTGGAAAGCCTCATCAAGCCGCCCGACCTCAGCCGCATCGCCCAGCCGCTCGGCCGCCGGCACCAGCCACACGCGCTTCAAGGCCTCGATCTCCGCCGGCAGCTCCGGCCCGGCAGCCAGCCGCGCGATGCTCGCCTGCTCCAGCAGGATGCGCAGGTCGTAGAGCTGCTCGAGGCGGCCGAAGTCGATGGGCCGCACGAACCAGCCACTCTTGGCCTCCACCTCGAGAAAGCCCTCGTTGCGCAGCCGAAAGAGCGCCTCGCGCACGGGGGTGCGGCTCACGCCCAGACGCTGGCCGAGATCGGCCTCAGAGAAGCGGTCGCCCGGCAGCAGCCGGAAATCGTGCATCTGCGCCTTGAGTTCGGCGTAGACGTATTCGGCGAGGTTCGGGCGGGCGTTCATGCGGGGGCGCGGTGCAGGTGCACGGGCTGCGCGACAACCCCGGGGGGGCTGCCGGGGACAGCGGGCCCGGCAAAGTGGCAGGCCGCCCCGTGCACGCCCGAGGGTAGCACCGGCGCCTCGCGCACGCAGCGGTCCTGCGCGGCGGGGCAGCGGCTGTGGAAACGGCATACCTCGCGCGGGGGGTCGATGGGGCTCGAGATCTCGCCTTCGAGCCGGATGCGCGGCCCCTGCCCCGGGATGGCCGAGACGAGCGCGCGCGTGTAAGGGTGCTGCGGCGAGCGAAAGACCTGCGCCGAGGGGCCCGTCTCGACGATCTTGCCCAGGTACATCACGGCCACGCGGTCGGTGAGCAGCCGCACCACGTTGAGGTCATGCGAAACGAAGAGCGTGGACAAGCCCAGCTCCCGGCGCAGCCGGTCGAGCAGCTGCAGCACCACGGCCTGCACCGACACATCCAGCGCCGCGGTGGGTTCGTCCAGGATCAGCAAACGCGGGCGCACCGCCAGCGCCCGCGCGATGCCCACGCGCGCCTTCTGGCCGCCCGAGAGCTGGTGCGGAAAGCGCGAGAGCAGCTCCGGCGGCAGCCCCACCTGCTGCGCCACCTCGTCCACGCGCGCATCGGCCGTGGCGCGGTCCATGCCGGCCAGCAGCAGGCAAGGCTCGCGGATGGTGTCGCGCGCGGAAAAGCGCGGGTTCAGGCTGTCGGTGGGGTCCTGGAAGACCATCTGGATGCCGGCACGCTCGGGCCTGCGGGCAAAGCCCCGCGCGGGGATGGCCGCCAGGTCCACGCCGTCGAAGACGATACGGCCCTCGCTCGGGTCGAGCAGGCGCGCGAGCAGCCGCACCAGCGTGCTCTTGCCGCAGCCCGATTCGCCCACCAGGCCCAGGGCCTCGCCCGGGGCGAGGGTGAGCGACACATCGTCCACCGCATGCAGGAAGGAGCCGCGCCGTCCGGCCACGGCAAAGCGCTTGTGCAGGTCCTGCACCTGCAGCAGCGGGGTCACGGTGTCAGGCATCGGCAGGCTCCACGAAGGTCGCGGGGCCGAACCCGGCAGGCTCGGCGCCCATCGGCTGCCCCACCTCGCGCGGATGCCAGCACGCCACCGCATGCCCGCTCGCATCGGCCTGCAGCACCGGCCGCTCGCTGCGGCAGCGTGCGCTTGCCCGCTCGCAGCGCTCGGCAAAGCGGCAGGCCGGCAGATCGGTGCGGCGCAGGTCGGGCAGGTTGCCGGGCACCGGCTCCAGCGCCGCAAGCACCGTTTCGGACCCTGGCGTGGAGCTCATGAGCCGTGCCGTGTAGGGGTGCCGAGCCCGCTCGAAGAGCGCGCGCGTGGGGGCTGACTCCACCGCCTGCCCCGCGTGCATCACCACGATGCGGTCGCAGTAGTCGGCCGCCAGCGCCAGGTCGTGGGTGATGAAGAGCGTGGCCATCTGGCGCTCGCGGGCAAGTGCCGTGATCAGGTCCATCACCGCGGCCTGCGTCGTCACGTCCAGGCCCGTGGTGGGCTCGTCGGCAATGAGCAGGCTCGGCCGGCAGGCCAGCGCGATGGCGATCATCACGCGCTGGCACATGCCCCCCGAGAGCTCGAAGGGGTAGGCCTGCGCGCGCCGCTCGGGGTCGGCGATGGCCACCTCGCGCAGGGCCTGGATGGCGCGCTCGTGCAGCGCGCGCCCGAGGTCGCCGCCCTCGCTGCCCTTCACGTGCACGGCGTGGCGCCGCAGCACGTCCTCGATCTGCCGGCCCACCGGCCGGATCGGATTGAGGGCCGTGCGCGGGCTCTGGAAGATCATCGAGATCTCGCGCCCGCGCAAGTCGGCCAGCGTGGCCTCGTCGGCACGCAGCAGGTCGATGCCGCCGAAGGTGGCCGAGCCGCCCGTCACGCGCGCCGCGGCATCGCTGATGCCCAGCATGGCGTAGCTCAGCACCGACTTGCCCGAGCCCGATTCGCCCACCAGCCCCACGATCTCGCCCTTGCGCAGCTGCAGGCTCACCTGCTCGATGGCCTGCACCGTGCCCGAGCGGGTGCGGAACTCGAGGCTGAAGTCGCGCACGTCGAGCAGGGGTGGCTGGGTCGATAGCAGGTTGCCCGTTCCCGAAGAGGTGCCGGCAGCGGCCACGCCCGAGCCTGCTTCCACGGAGGTGGAGGAAAGGGCCACCACCGCGCTCACGTCCGCCTCCGCGGATCGAGCAGGTCGCGCAGCGCGTCGCCCAGCAGGTTGAAGGAGAACACCGCCAGCATCAGCACCGCTCCCGGAAAGAAGCTCACCCACCACTCGCCCGAGACGATGAACTGAGCCCCCTCGGCCACGAGGATGCCCCACTCCGGCGTGGGCGGGCGCACCCCCAGGCCGATGAAGCTCAGGCCCGCGGCGTTGAGGATCGCCCAGCCCATGTTCAGGCTCACCTGCACCATGGCCGGGGGCAGGATGTTGGGCAGCAGGTGCACGCCCAGGATGCGCCACTCCGAGTTGCCCGACAGCCGCGCCGCCTCCACGAAGCCCGCCGTGCGCCGCACGTTCGTCTCGGCACGCGCCACGCGCACGTAGAAGGGCAGGTTGATGATGGCCGTGGCCAGCACGATGTTGCCCACCGTGTTGCCCAGCGCCGCCACGATGCCCATGGCCAGCACGAAGAGCGGGAAGGCCATGATGGTGTCCGACAGGCGCGTCACCACCGTCTCCCACCAGCCGCCGAAGAAGCCAGCGGCCAGGCCCAGCGGCAGGCCCACCACGAAGGAGAGCGCCACCGCCGCCACGGCGATTCCCAGGTCCAGCCGCGTGGCCACCACGGTCCGCGAGAAGATGTCGCGCCCGAGCGCATCGGTGCCGAACCAGTGCGCGGCCGAGGGCGGCTGCAGCGCGACGCTCGAGTTGGTGGCCAGCGGGTCGTAGGGCACGAGGGCCGGGCCGATGAGGGCGGTGAGGACGAAGCAGGCGAACAGCAGCGCCGCCATCAGCGTCACGGGGTTTTCCGAGAGCACGTGGCGGGCGTGCTGCCAGGCGGTGGGGGGCGTCATCAGTTTTCCAGGCTCACGCGCGGGTCGATCAGCGTGTAGAGCACGTCCACGAAGAGGTTCAGGGCCACGAAGAGCACCCCCATGGCCAGCACGAAGCCCTGCACCGGCGCGTAGTCGCTGGCCGTGAGCGCATCGATGGCGTAGCTGCCCACGCCCGGCCAGCCGAAGACCTTCTCCACCACCACGCTGGAGCCCAGCATGAAGCCGAACACCATCCCGAGCGTCGTCACCACCGGCAGCAGCGCGTTGCGCAGCGCATAGCGCACGCGCACCGTGGTCGCCGAAAGCCCGCTGGCGCGCGCCGTGCGCACGAAGTCCGAGCTCAGCACCTGCAGCATCGAGCCGCGCGTCATGCGCGCGATGGGGGCGAGCACGAAGATCGCCATGGTGAGCGTGGGCAGGATCAGCTGCTTGAGGCTCGCCCACCACAAGGCCAGGTCCCCCGCGAGTACGGCATCGACGAGGTAGAAGCCGCTCACGGCTGGCGGCGGCGAGAACACGGCGTCCAGCCGCCCCAGCGGTGGCGGCGCCCAGCCCAGCAGAAAGTAGAAGACGTAGGCCAGCAGCAGCCCCGTGAAGAAGGTGGGCAGCGACACGCCCATCGTCGTCACCACGCGGCACAGCTGGTCGATCCAGCTGCCCGGGTGCGTGGCCGCCATGACCCCCAGCGGAATGGCCACCGCGCAGGCCAGCACGAGCGCGATGAGCACGAGCTCCAGCGAGGCCGGCAGCCGCATGAGCAGCTCCTGAAGCACCGGCTGGCCCGTGGTGAGCGACACGCCCAGGTCCCCGCGCGCCAGACCCTGCACGTAGAGCAGGAACTGCTCCGGCCACGAGCGGTCCAGACCGAGCTGCCGGCGCACCTGGTCGATCGCCTCCTGCGTGGCCGCGCCGCCGGCGAAGTAGGCCGCCGGGTCACCCGGCAGTGCGCGCGTGAGCACGAAGGTGATGACGATCACGCCCAGCAGGTTGGGCAAGGCGGCGAGCGTGCGCCGGGCGACGAGGCGCATCATCACGCTTCTCCTGAGCAGGGGTTCGACGCGGTGGCCGGTGCCAGGGCCGAAAGCACATCGGGCAGCTTCGCCGCCCAGCCCACGATGCCGCCCTGGGCCACCACCATCTCGATGGTGGCGGCCTTGAATGCCGGGAAGTAGCTGGCGGTGGCTTCTTCCACCAGCAGGCAGTCGTAGCCGCGGTCGTTGGCCTCGCGCATCGTCGTCTGCACGCAGACTTCGGTGGTCACGCCCGCAAAGACGAGATGCGTCACGCCCAGGGCCTGCAGCGCCTGCTGCAGCCCGGTGGCGTGGAAGGCACCCTTGCCTGGCTTGTCGATGACGATCTCGCCGGCCATCGGCGCGAGCTCGGGGACGATTTCGCAACCCGGCTCGCCTCGCACGAGCAGCCTGCCCATGGGCCCGGGGTCGCCGATGCGCCGGCTCGGCTGGCCCCGCTCGCGCTTGGCCGGTGGGCAGTCGGAAAGATCGGGCCGGTGACCTTCGCGCGTGTGCACCACGGGCCATCCCCTGGCGCGCCAGGCTTCCA
>JBJTVI010000070.1:0-7226 GCA_046081145.1 Rubrivivax sp. | reverse complement strand
GCGAGGGCCTGCAGGTGCTCGTCTGGTGCCCCGACCAGCCAGACCTCTTCGCCCGCATCTGCGGCTACTTCGATGCCGCCGGCTTCAGCATCCAGGACGCCAAGGTGCACACCACGCGCACCGGCTACGCCCTGGACACCTTCCAGATCGTCAGCGTGGGCGGCGCGACGAGCGCGGCCGAGTACCGCTCGATAATCGCGCTCGTCGAGTCCCAGGCCGCTGCGGCCCTCGCCTCGCCGGGCCCCCTGCCCGAGCCGCTGCAAAGCCGTCGCTCGCGGCGGGTGCGCTCCTTCCCCATGACCCCGCGGGTGTCGCTGGAGCCCGACGAGCGCGGCCAGCGCTGGCTGCTCAGCGTGAGCGCCAGCGACCGCTCGGGCCTGCTCTACGCGATCGCGCGCGTGCTCGCCCGCCACCAGGTGAACCTGCAGCTGGCCAAGATCAGCACGCTGGGTGAGCGGGTGGAAGACACCTTCCTCGTGCACGGCCCGCAGCTGCAGCTCTCCAAGGCGCAGTTGCAGATCGAGTCCGAGCTGCTCGACGCGCTGGCCTAGCCGCCATGGCAACACCGCGGCTGCATCGCATCGGCATCGACGACGCCCTGGCGCGCCTGGCGCAGTTCGACGCCGTCGTCGACGCGCGCAGCCCGGCCGAGCACGCGCTGGACCACCTTCCAGGGGCTTTGAACTGGCCGGTGCTCGACGACGAGGAGCGTCGCCTCGTGGGCACCGAATACACGCAGCTCTCGGCCTTCGAGGCGCGCAAGCGCGGCGCCGCGATGGCGGCGCGCAACATCGCCCGCCACCTCGAGCGCGAAGGTGCATCTCTCGGGCCCGAATGGAAGCCGCTCGTCTACTGCTGGCGCGGTGGCCAGCGCTCGGGCTCGCTGGCCCTGGTGCTCGCACAGGTCGGCTTCGAGGTACAGGTGCTCGAGGGCGGCTACCGCGCCTTTCGACGCCGCGTGCTGGCTGACCTCGAAGACGCCGGCGCGGGCCTGGACTTTCGCGTGCTGTGCGGCCGCACCGGCACCGGCAAGAGCCGGTTGCTGCGGGCACTGGCCAGCCACGGCGCCCAGGTGCTGGACCTCGAGGCCCTGGCCGAGCACCGCGGCTCGGTGCTCGGCGCCGTACCCGACCGTTCGCAGCCCACTCAGAAGGCCTTCGAAACACGACTGTGGCACGCGCTGCGCGGATTCGATCCCACCCGGGCCGTGTTCGTCGAGAGCGAGAGCCGCACCATCGGCCGCCTGCGCCTGCCCGACGCCCTGCTGCAGCGCATGCGGGCTGCCCCCTGCCTGCACCTGGAGATGGGCCTGCCGGCCCGCGTGGCGCTCCTGCGCGAGGACTACGCCCACTACGTGGCCGACACCGCCGCCCTGTGCGAAAGGCTCGACACCCTGCGCGAGGCCCGTGGCCACGCCTGTGTGGCAGGCTGGCAGGCCCTGGCCCGGGAGGGCCGCATCGACGCGCTCGTCACCGCCTTGCTCGAGAGCCATTACGACCCCGTCTACCTGCGGTCCATGGCGCGCAACTACCAGCGCTTCGGCCATGCGCTCGAGTTGCCCGTGGCAGATGGCTCGCCAGAGGCTCTCGACCGTGCCGCCGCCGCGGTCATCCAGCTGAGCCACGCGTGAGAGAGGGCGCACGCGGGCGCCCTCGGTCTTCTGGTACCTCGTACTCGAGCCGCGCGCTCACCCCATGTGCAGGCCGCCGTTGCAGGAGAAGTCCGCGCCGGTGGTGAAGCCCGAATCGTCACCTGCGAGCCAGCCCACGATCGAGCCGATCTCCTCGGGCGTGCCCAGGCGCTTGACGGGAATGGTGGCGACGATCTTCTCGAGCACCTCGGGCTTGATGGCGCGGACCATGTCGGTGCCGATGTAGCCCGGGCTCACGGTGTTGACCGTCACGCCCTTGTTGGCGAGCTCCTGGGCCAGCGCCATCGTGAAGCCGTGCATGCCGGCCTTGGCCGCCGAGTAGTTGGTCTGCCCGGCCTGACCCTTCTCGCCGTTGACCGAAGAGATCTGGATGATGCGCCCCCAGCCCTTCTCCACCATGCCTGGCACCACCTGCTTGGTGACGTTGAACATGCTGTTGAGGTTGGTGTCGATGACGGCCTTCCAGTCGTCCGGGCTCATCTTCAGGAACATGCGGTCACGCGTGATGCCGGCGTTGTTCACCAGCACGTCGATGGCGCCGTGCTCGGCCATGGCCTTCGTGAAGGCGGCCACGGTGGAATCCCAGTCGGCCACGTTGCCCACCGAGGCATGGAAGGTGTAGCCGAGCACGCGTTGCTCCTCGAGCCACTTGGCGTGGTCGCGGCTCGGGCCGCAGCCGGCGATGACCTTGAAGCCGTCCTTGTGCAGGCGCTGACAGATGGCGGTGCCGATGCCGCCCATGCCGCCGGTGACGTACGCGATCTTCTGTGCCATGGGAGTCTCCTTGCTGGGTTGAAGTGTCGTTCAGGGGTAGGCGATGGGATGCGAGCGGCAGGCCGGGGCTCGGGCCTGCACTCAGGCCTTGGCCAGCACGTATCGGCCGGGCGCGGGCTCGATGGCGCGGTGCTTGCGGCTGCCGAAGGCCTTGGGTGCGGCCATCTTGCGGCCGGCATGCGAGGCGAGCCAGGCCGCCCAGTCGGGCCACCAGCTGCCCGGCACCTCCTGCACGCCTTCGAACCAGGCCTTCGCATCCCGCGCGAGCCGGTCGCTTGTCCAGTGGCTGCGCTTGCGCGCGGCCGGGGGGTTGACGACACCGGCGATGTGACCCGAGGCGCCGAGCACGAAACGGCGCTTGCCCTTGAAGAGCGGCACGCTGCGGTAGGCGGCCGTCCACGGCACGATGTGGTCCTCCCGGGAGGCGTAGATGTAGACGGGCGCCTGGATCGAGCCGAGGTCCACCTTCTGCCCGCACACCGTGAGGCGTCCCGGCACCTTGAGCTCGTTTTGCAGGTACATGTGGCGCAGGTACCAGCAGTACATGGGGCCAGGGAGGTTGGTGGAATCCCCGTTCCAGTAGAGCAGGTCGAAGGGCGGAGGCGACTCGCCCTTGAGGTAGTTGCCCACCACGTAGTTCCACACCAGGTCGTTGGGCCGCAGGAAGCTGAAGGTGGTGGCGAGTTCCTGTCCGCGCAACAACCCGGGCCCGGAGGCAGCCTCCTCGCCGATGGTCATCTCGCGCATGCGCACGGAGGGCTCGTCGACGAAGATGTCCAGGATGCCGGTGTCCTGGAAGTCCAGCAGCGTGGTCAGGAGCGTCAACGAGTGCGCCGGATGCTGGCCGCGGGCGGCCAGCACCGCCAGCGCGGTGGCCAGGATCGTGCCGCCCACGCAGAAGCCCAGCGTATTGATCGTGGGGGCGCCGCTGATCTCGCGCACGACCTCGATGGCGCGGATCGGGCCGTGCTCGATGTAGTCGTCCCAGCTCCTGCCCTTCATCGAGTCGTCCGGGTTGCGCCAGCTCACGACGAAGACACGGTGGCCCTGCTCCACCGTGTAGCGGATGACGGAGTTCTCGGGTTGCAGGTCGAGGATGTAGTACTTGTTGATGCAAGGCGGCACGAACAGCATCGGCCGCTCGTGCACCTGGCGAGTCAGCGGCTTGTACTCGAGCAGCTGGAAGAAATCGTTCTCGTAGACCACCGCGCCCTCTGTCGTGGCGATGTTGCGGCCCACCTCGAAGACGGTCTCGTCGGTCTGCGAGACGTGGCCCTTGCGCACATCGGCCCACAGCTGCTGCAGCCCCTTTGCCAGGCTCTGGCCCTGCGTATCCACTGCGCGCTGCAGCGCCTCGGGGTTGGTGGCCAGGTAGTTGCTCGGGCTGGCCGCGTCGATCCACTGCTGCACGGCAAAACGCAGCCGCGCGCGCGTCTTGGGATCCCCCTCCACGCTCTCGGCCATCTGCATGAGGGTGCGGGCATTGAGCAGATAGAGTTGCGCCAGGAAGGCCGTGCCCGGCTGGGCACTCCACTCGCTGGCCGCAAAGCGCCTGTCCTTCACGGGCGGCACGGCCCCACCCATGCCGAGAGCCTCGTTCCACAACGCGCCTGCCTGCTTCAGGTACTCGGACTGCAGCGCCCCCCACTGCTCGGCGGGCACCTGCAGGGCGCCAAGGGACTTCAGGGATTCGGCCATCGCCTGCCCGAAAGCCTGGGCGGCCTGGGCGACGGGTGCGGGATCGACGGCTCTCACGGGCGGGCTCTCCTGTGGCGGCGGTTGCCTTTGGCGGGGCGGCGAGCGGGGGTCTGCGGGACACGCTAACGTGCGCCTCGCGCAACGTTGGCCATGCCCGAAGGCCTCTCAGGTGCAGCCTCCGTGGGCCGATCTTCGCTGACCCTCAAGGCGAATCGTACGCCCGACAGCTGACCACAATTTGACGTTTTTTTTCATGAAGCGGAAAGAATTTTCACCATGTACCTCGTCGCCATCGCCTGGGTCTACGTCGTCGTCATGATGGCGCTGGCCGAGGGGCTCTCGCCCCAAGGCACATGGCTCGGAGCCTTCTTCACGCTGGTGCTGTACGGGGCGCTGCCGCTTGGGGTGGTCATGTACATCCTGGGCACACCGGCACGCCGCCGCGCCCGCCGCGCAGCCGAAGCAACCGAGGGCGCCGAAGCGGCGGCCTCACCCCTTGAGCCAGACGGCGGCGGCAAGCCTGCCGGTGACGCCGTCACGCCTGTAAGAAAAGAATCGTGAAGCGTCTTCGACCGTGCAGGCCGAGCCAAGGCTGACCCTGCGCACGCCGGCAGCCTGAAGCCGATCCGAGGCCAGGCCCGGCAGGTCGGCCAACCAGCGCGGGCCTCCTTCACGCCAGCCGCGGGCGACAAAACGGGGTCCGTCTCCCAGCGCCCGCACCACGTCTTCACCCACCTCGAAGCGCCCGGGCCCGATGCACGGCCCCAGCCACGCCACCAGCTGCGCCGGCTCGCAGCGAGCGCCCTGCGCCAACTGCGCGACGGCCGCCTCCAGCACACCGGCGGCCAACCCGCGCCAGCCCGCGTGCGCCGCCCCCACCACACGACCGTTGTCAGCGGCCAGCAGCACCGGCAGGCAATCAGCCACCAGCACGCAGCAGGCCACGCCGGGCTCATCGCTCCAGGCTGCGTCGGCGCAAGGCTCCTGCGCTGTCGTGGCGGCCGAGGCACGCACCACGCCGGCGCCGTGCACCTGGCGCAGCCACTGCAGCCGCACGCCGCCCAGGGCCTGGGACAGCGCGTGGCGGTTGGCGGCCACTGCCTGCGGCGCATCGTCCACGTGGTTGCCCAGGTTCAGGCCCGCATGGCGCCCAGCACTCACGCCACCCTGGCGCGTGCTCATCCAAGCCCCCACACCCGCCGGGGCGGGCCAGTCCACGGGCCAGCTGCCTGGCCGCATCGCTCAGGCCGCGTCGGGGCAAGCCTCCGGACGCGTCTTCTCGAAGGCATCCAGGCGCATGCAGGCTTCGAAGACACGCATCACGTGCGGCACGTGGTCGAGCCGGCACTCGAAGCGCCGGGCGTTGAAGATCTGCGGCACCAGCACGCAGTCGGCCAAGGTGGGCGCATCGCCGTGGCAGTAGGTGCCGGGCTGCGCGGCGAGCTGGCGCTCCACCACCTCCAGGCCAGTCTCCACCCAGTGCCGGTACCAGCGGTTCTTGTCGTCCTCCGACACGCCCAGCGGCCCCACCAGGTAGCGCAGCACGCGCAGGTTGTTCAGCGGGTGGATCTCGCAGGCGATGTCCAGCGCCAGCGCACGCACGCGTGCGCGCTGCAGCGGGTCGGCCGGCAGCAGCGGGGGCTGCGGATGCGTCTCGTCCAGGTACTCGATGATGGCCAGCGACTGCGTGACCACCTTCTCGCCATCACGCAGCAGCGGCACCAGGCGCGAGGCCGACACCGCGGCGTAGGACTCCCCCATCTGCTCGTTCTTCTGCAGGTGCACCGCGCGGTAGTCGTAGTCGATGCCCTTGAGCGCGAGCGCGATGCGCACGCGGTACGAGGCCGAGGAGCGGAAGAAGTTGTAGAGATCCATCTCAGCGCACCCGCACGCGCAGCTCGCCCAGCCCCTCGATGCGGCCTTCCATCACCTGGCCGCGCGTGACGGCACCCACGCCGGCCGGCGTGCCGGTGTAGATCAGGTCGCCCGGCTGCAGCACCCAGGCCGCGCTCAGGTGCTCGATCGTCTCGGCCACGTTCCAGATGAGGTCGGAGAGGTCACCCTTTTGCTTCAGCGCGCCGTCCACGCCGAGCGTGATCGCGCCGCGCGTCAGCTCCCCGGTGCGCGCACGCGGGTGGATCGGGCCGATGGGCGCGGACTGCTCGAAGGCCTTGCCGATGGACCACGGGCGGCCCTGCTTCTTCATGTCGTTCTGCAGGTCGCGCCGCGTCATGTCCAGGCCGATCGCGTAGCCGTAGACATGCTGCAGCGCATCGGCGGCGCGGATGCCTGCGCCGCCCCGGCCGATGGCCACCACGAGCTCGATCTCGTGGTGGAAGTTCGAGGTCAGGGTCGGGTAGTCGATCTCGCCGGTCTGGCCGTCGGGCACGTGGACGACCGTGTCGGCAGGCTTGAGGAAGAAGAAGGGCGGCTCGCGCCCCGTGTGGCCCATCTCCTGGGCGTGCTCGGCGTAGTTGCGGCCGACGCAATAGACGCGGTGCACCGGAAAGGCCCCGCCTCCGACCACCGGAACGAGCACCGGCGCGGGTGCTGCACACACGAGTTCCATCTTCACGCTTCCTGCTGCAGGCGCCGTCGAAGCGACGGCTTTTCGATGATGCCACGGCGCCGGCTCGCTACACTGGCCGCATGCTGCACCGCGCCCCCATCCAGCACTGTCGGCAATGCGGCCACGCCGTGGCCTACCGCGTGCCCGAGGGCGACAACCGCGAGCGTGCGGTGTGCGCGAGCTGCACCACCATCCACTACGAGAACCCGCTCAACGTGGTGGGCACGGTGCCGGTGTGGGAAGACCAGGTGCTGCTGTGCCTGCGCAACATCGAGCCCCGGCTGGGCTTCTGGACGCTGCCGGCCGGGTTCCTGGAGCTCGGCGAAACCACGGCCGCCGGTGCGCTGCGCGAGACCGACGAGGAGGCCGGCGCACGCATCGAGCTCGAGGGCCTGTACACCGTGATGAACGTGGTGCGTGAGGGGCAGGTGCACTTCTACTACCGCGCCCGGTTGTGCGACACGCGCTTCGACCCCGGCCCCGAGACCATCGAGGCGCGCCTGTTCCGCGAGGACGAGGTGCCCTGGGAGCATC
>JBJTVI010000069.1:0-6663 GCA_046081145.1 Rubrivivax sp. | reverse complement strand
CTGCTGCTGCTGTGGCCGATGAGCCTGGGCCTGACCGGCGTGGTGGCGCAGGAGCTCGCCAACCGCCCCTACGACCGGGCGCTGGGCGACGCCGCCCGGCTCGTGGCCAATCAGCTCGACCTGGAGCCCGCGCCCGGCCCGCCGGGCAGCCCGCCGCGCGTGCGCCTGCGCTCGCCCGGGGTGGTGGAGCTGCTGGGCAGCGACGACGAGGACAGCGTCTACTTTCAGGTGCTGGGCCTGGACGGCACGCTCGCCCAGGGCGAGGCCGACCTGCCCGTGCCCGAGGCCGAACGCGCGGGAACCGGCACGGCCGTCTACCGCGACGACACGATGCGCGACGAGCCCGTGCGGGTGGCTGCACTGTGGGTGGCGCTGCCGGGTGACCCGCAGGGGCGTGCTGCCCTCGTGCAGGTGGCCGAGACGCTGGGCAAGCGCTCGCGCCTGTCCACCGAGATCATCAAGGGCGTGATCCTGCCGCAGTTCGTGATCCTGCCGCTGGCGGTGCTGCTGGTGTGGCTGGCCCTGGCGCGCGGCATCCGCCCGCTGTCGGTGCTGCAGCAGCGCATCCGTGCCCGCCCGGCCGACGACCTGAGCCCGATCGACGAGCGCGCCGCCCCGGAGGAGCTGGTGCCGCTGGTGGCCTCCATCAACGGGCTGCTGGAGCGGCTGGACCAGTCGATGGCGGTGCAGAAGCACTTCATCGCCGACGCGGCCCACCAGCTCAAGACCCCGCTGGCGGGGCTGCGCATGCAAGCCGAGATCGCCGCGCGCGAGATCGACGCCGGCCAGCGCGATCCCCTGGCTCTCAAGGCCGCGCTCGAGCAGATCGCGCTGTCGAGCCAGCGCGCCGCCCACGCCGTGAACCAGCTGCTGGCGATGGCCCGCGCAGAGGACCGTGCCCAGGCGATGCGGCGCGAGAGCGTGGACCTTGCCAGCCTCACGCAGGAGGTGGTGCGCGAGCTCGTGCCCCAGGCGCTCGAGCGCAGCATCGACCTCGGCTACGAAGGGGCCGGGCCCGGGGAGGCCCCGCGCATCCTGGCCCAGCCGGTGCTGCTGGGCGAGCTCGTGCGCAACCTGCTGGACAACGCGCTGCAGTACACGCCAGCCGGGGGCAGCGCCACCGCACGCGTGCTGCCCGACACCCTGGGCCAGGCGGTGGTGCTGCATGTGGAGGATTCCGGCCCCGGGGTGCCGCCGGCCGAGCGCGAGCTCATCTTCCAGCCCTTCTACCGGGCGCTGGGCAGCGGCGTGGACGGCACGGGGCTCGGGCTGGCGATCGTGCAGGAGATCGCCCTGCAGCACGGCGCGCAGGTGGCGGTGGACGATGCCCACCCGCCCCCGCTGCCGCCCGGGGCACGGCCCGGGGCGCTCTTCACGGTGCGCTTCCCGGTGGACGGAGCGCGCGCAGGTGGCGCCGGGCCGCAGGCCGCGCCGGCCCCTTCCGCATCCGGCCTCAGGACTGGATGAGCTGTCGGTTGCGCGCTACCGACATGAGGATCCCCAGGCCCAGCCCGAGCGTGACCATGGCCGTGCCGCCATAGCTGATGAAGGGCAGCGGTACCCCCACCACGGGCAGGATGCCGCTGACCATGCCCACGTTGACGAAGGCATAGGTGAAGAAGCTCAACGTCACCGCCCCGGCCAGCAGCCGGGCGAAAAGCGTGGGCGCCAGGGCCGCGATCACCAGGCCACGCAGGATCAGCACCGTGAAGCCGGCCAGCAGCGCGAGCACGCCAAGGAGGCCGAACTCCTCGGACAGCGCGGCGAAGATGAAGTCCGTCGTGCGCTCGGGGATGAACTCCAGGTGCGTCTGCGTGCCCTGCATGAAGCCCTTGCCGAAGAGACCCCCCGAGCCGATGGCGATCATCCCCTGGATGATGTGAAAGCCCTTGCCCAGCGGGTCCTGGGTGGGGTCCAGGAGCGTGCACACGCGGTTCTTCTGGTAATCGTGCAGCACCGGCCAGTCCACGCCGCTCTGGCAGATGTACGGCTCGGCCGCGACGATGGCCACGATCCCCGCGGCGGCGAGCGCCAGGGCCGGTACCACCAGGCGCCAGCTCAGCCCGGCAAAGAAGATCACGTACAGGCCCGAGGAGGCGATGAGCAGCGCCGTGCCCAGGTCGGGCTGCTTCATCACGAGCAGCACGGGCAGCGCCAGGATCAGCCCGGCCAGGGCGTAATCCGCCGCGCGCAGATGGCCCTCGCGGCGCTGGAACCACCACGCGAGCATGAGCGGCAGCGCGATCTTCATGACCTCGCTGGGCTGGATGACCACGCCCACGTCGAGCCAGCGGGTGGCGCCCTTCTTCGTGATGCCCAGCAGCGCCGTGGCCACCAGCAGCACCACGCCCAGCGTGTACAGCGGCACGGCCAGCGCCATGAGCCGCTGCGGCGGCAGTTGCGCCACCACCAGCACCACCGCGAGCGCGATCAGCATGTTGCGCGCGTGGTCGACGAAGCGCGTGCCGTGGTCGTAGCCGGCCGAGTACATCACGAGCAGGCCGAGCGCAGCCAGCCACAGCGCGGCCAGCATCAGCGGCCGGTCGAAGCCGCGCACCAGGGGGCGCAGCCGCTCGCGCAGGCTCGGCCGCTCGAAGACGGTGCTCACCGCGCATCCCCCGCTGCCGCGCCGGGCGCCCACTCCTGGGCACGGCGCGGCGTGCCCAGCGGCGCGGCCGAGCGGCCCACGCGCGTGGCGGCCATGTCCTCCACGCTGGGCACCTGGCCCAGCAGCACGTAGTCGAAGACCCGGCGCGCGATCGGCGCGGCCGCCTCGGCGCCGAAGCCCGCGTTTTCCACCACCACCGCCAGCGCGATCGTGGGCGCCTCCACCGGCGCCATCGCCACGTACAGCGAGTGGTCGCGCTTGTGCTCCTCCAGCCGCGCGGCGTTGTACTTCTCGTTTTGCCGGATGCCCACGGCCTGCGCGGTGCCGGTCTTGCCGCCGCTGGCGTAGGGTGCGCCCGCAAAGACACGCGCCGAGGTGCCCTCCAGCGTCACGGCCTGCAGGGCGCGGCGCACCGCATCCACGTGGGCGGGCTTGAGCGGCAGGCGCTGCGCCGGCGCGGCCTCGGGCAAGCTGCGCACACCGCTGACGGGGTCCTCCACGGCGCGCACCAGGCGCGGCGCGTGGCGATCCCCGCCCGAGGCGAGCGTGGCCATGGCGCTGGCCAGCTGCAGCATCGTGAAGTTGTTGTAGCCCTGGCCGATGCCCAGCGAGATGGTCTCGCCCGCGTACCAGCGCTGCTGCTCGGGGCGCTTGTAGGTGCGGCGCTTCCACTCGGTGGAGGGCAGCACGCCCGTGACCTCGCCCTCCAGGTCGATGCCCGTGCGCACGCCGAAGCCGAAGGGCGAGAGCTGCTGGTGGATCAGGTCCACCCCCATCTCGTTGGCCAGCGAGTAGTAGTAGACGTTGCTCGACTTCACGATCGAGCGGTGCAGGTCCACCGGCCCGAGCCCGGTGTCGCCGTGGCTCCTGAAGACGTGGTTGCCGAACTGGAAGGTGCCCCCGTCCATGACGGTGGTGGCGGCGCTGCGCTTGCCCGACTCGAGCGCAGCCAGCGCCATGAAGGGCTTGAAGGTGGAGCCCGGCGGATAGGTGCCGCGCAGCGCGCGGTTGAGCAGCGGCTTGTCGATCGACTCGTTGAGCTCGCGCCAGCTCTCCACGTCGATGCCCTCGACGAAGAGGTTGGGGTCGAAGGTGGGCTTGCTGACGAAGGCGAGCACCTCGCCGTTGCGCGGGTCGATGGCCACGAGCGCCCCGCGGCGCTCGCCGAACATCTCCTCCACCAGCGCCTGCAGCCGGATGTCCACCGAAAGCTCGAGCTTGTGGCCGGGCACCGGTGGACGGCTGCGCAGCCGGCGCACCGGGCGCCCGCCCGCGCTGGTCTCCACCTCCTCGTAGCCGGTGGTGCCGTGCAGCCGCTCCTCGTAGCGCTGCTCCAGGCCGAGCTTGCCGATGTACTCCGTGCCCCGGTAGTTGGCCTGGCGCTCTTCCTCCCACTCCTCCATCGCCGTCTTCTCGGCGGCGTTGACGCGCCCGATGTAGCCCAGCAGGTGGCTGCCCACCTCGCCGAGCGGGTAGTGGCGAAACAGCCGGGCGCGTACCTCCACCCCCGGGAAGCGGTAGCGCTGCGCGACGAAGCGGGCCACCTCCGCATCGCTCAGCCGGGTGCGGACGGGCAGCGACTCCGCGCCCTTCATCTCCTCTTGCAGGCGGCGAAAGCGCCGCCGGTCGCGCGGGGTGATCTCCACCACCTGGGCGAGCTCGTCGAGCAGCGCCTCCACGCGCGCACCGCGCGGCGGGGCGAGCTCCAGGGTGTAGGCCGAGTAGCTCGTGGCCAGCACCACGCCGTGGCGATCGACGATGACGCCGCGGTTGGGCACCACCGGCACGACGGCCACGCGATTGGCCTCGGCCTGCAACGCGAGCTCGTCGTGGCGCACCACCTGCAGCCACACCAGGCGCGCCAGCAGCAGCCCGAAGCACGCGAGCACGAAGACGCCGGCCACGGCCAGCCGCGTGCGAAAGCGCTCCAGCTCGAGCCCGAGGTCCTTGAAGGCGGTCACGCGCGCATCCTGCGGGCCCTAGAGCGGCCGGTGCTTGTCGGGGTCGGGCGGGCGGCGCTGTGGTGCCAGCAGCACCCAGCCTGCCAGCGGCCACAGCAGGGCCTGCGCCACCGGGGCGGCAGCCAGCCAGCCCTCGGGCAGGCCATCGCCTGCGATCGCGCGCGCGGCCACCATCACGAGCGTGCCCCCGGCAAACACCGGCAGCACCTGCAGCATCTGCTCGGGCAGCGAGAACCACGACAGCCGCCGGTGCATGACGCCGGCGGCAAAGGCCATGAGCGAGTAGGCCAGCGCGTGCTGGCCCAGCAGCGCGCCCTCGGCCACGTCCATCACGAGCCCGAGCAGGAAGCCCAGCACCACGCCGACGCGGCGCGGCTGCTGCACCGCCCAGAACACGAGCACCAGCGCCACCAGGTCGGGCATGGCCGCGTGCACCCCCAGGGGCAGCATGTGCACCGCCACCGACGCCAGGAACGAAGCGGCGATGAACCAGGAGTTGGCCGGCAGCAGGAGCTGGCCGTGGCCACGCGGCATGATCATCGCGCCACCTGCCGGGGTGCGCGCGCGCCGGGGCGCGAGGCGGCCTGCGAAGCGGGAGCCGCTGCTGCCGCAGCCCCCTGCGAATCGGGCCGCGGGGGCAGCTGCGTGCCCGTGGGCTCGAGCACCAGCACGTGGCGCACGCCGTCAGCAGGGGCCAGCGGGGCCAGCCCGATGCCGGCAAATCCGGCCCCGGCGAGCCGGTCCACGGCAGCCACGCGGGCCACGCGCAGGCCTGGCGGGTAGATGCCGTCGAGCCCGCTGGTCACGAGCACGTCGCCCACCTTCACGTCGGCGTTGGCGGCCACGAAACGCAGCTCCATGCCGTGCTCGCGTGCACCGCCGTAGGCGGCCGCGCGCGCGCCCGTGCGCTCGTTGAGCACCGGGACGGCGGCGCGCTCGTGGCTCAGCAGGGAGACCTCGCTTTGCAGCGGATGCACCCGCGTGACCTGCCCGATGAGCCCGGCCTCGTTGACCACCGGCGAGCCTGCCGCCACGCCCTGCAGGGCGCCTCGGTCGATCACGACCTTGCGGGCAAAGGGGTCGGCCGCCTCGTAAAGCACCTCGGCGGCCTGGCTGCGCACGGTGATGGCCGGGCGCAGCTCGAGCAGCGCGCGCAGCTGCGCGTTCTCCCGCGCCAGCGCCTGCGCGCGCGCGCCCTGCAGCGACTGCGCCGCCAGCGCCGCACGGGCCTGCTCCTCGCGCGTGCGCAGGCCCTGGGCATCGCCCAGCACGGCGCCCAGGTGGGCCACCGCACGCAGCGGGGCGGCCAGGGCGCGCTGCACGGGCTGCATGGCGGTGGCCAGCGCCGCACGCAGCGGGTCGACCATGTGCCAGCGCGCGTCGGCCAGCATCAGGCCCACCGCCAGCGCGGCGCACACGGCCAGGCGCACGCGCGGCGTGAGGCCTTGCCTGAAAAAGGGCGGCGTTGTGCTCTCCAAGGTGCCCATGGCCAGGGGGGTCGCCGGGCGGGCCGTGCTGCCGCGGTGCGACGGGCGCAGCGCTGGGGCGCGGGCGCGGGCTCGCGCCTTACTCGGAGGTGAAGATCGTGCCCAGGCGCTCCATGCGCTCGAGCGCCATCCCGCAGCCGCGCACCACGCAGGTCAGCGGGTCCTCGGCCACCAGCACCGGCAGGCCCGTCTCCTCGGCCAGCAGCCGGTCCAGGTCGCGCAGCAGCGCACCCCCGCCGGTGAGCATCATGCCGCGCTCGGCGATGTCCGCGCCAAGCTCGGGCGGCGTCTGCTCCAGCGCATTCTTCACCGCCGAAACGATCTGGTTGAGCGGGTCGGTGAGCGCCTCCAGGATCTCGTTGGAGGAAACGGTGAAGCTGCGCGGCACGCCCTCGGAGAGGTTGCGGCCCTTGACCTCCATCTCCTTGACCTCCGAGCCCGGGAAGGCCGAGCCGATGTGATTCTTGATGGCCTCGGCCGTGGGCTCGCCGATGAGCATGCCGTAGTTGCGGCGGATGTAGTTGATGATGGCCTCGTCGAACTTGTCGCCGCCCACGCGCACGCTGCCCTTGTAGACCATGCCGCCCAGGGAGATCACCCCCACCTC
>JBJTVI010000068.1:0-2053 GCA_046081145.1 Rubrivivax sp. | reverse complement strand
CTTCCACCGCGTGGCCAACACGCTGAACTACCTGGACATCCGCACCGTGGTGGTGAGCTGCGGCACCTGCTACGACCAGCTGCAAGGCTACCGCTTCGAGGACATCTTCCCGGGCTGCCGCATCGTGGACATCCACGAGTTTCTGCTGGAAAAGGGCGTCACGCTGCAGGGCCACTCCGCCGGCTACCTCTATCACGACCCCTGCCACAGCCCGATGAAGCAGCAGGACCCGATGAAGACGGTCAAGGCGCTCGTCGGCCCGAACGTGCTCAAGAGCGAGCGCTGCTGCGGCGAGAGCGGCACGCTGGGCGTGACGCGCCCGGACATCTCCACGCAGGTGCGCTTTCGCAAGGAAGAGGAGCTGCGCCGCGGCGAGGTGGCGCTGCGCGAGCTGCTGGGAGCCGCGGCACCGGCAGGGGTTGCTTCAGCGGGCTCGGCTCTGGCGGGCAGGGCACCTGCAGGGGCCCAGGAACACGTGAAGGTGCTCACCAGCTGCCCGAGCTGCCTGCAGGGCCTCTCGCGCTACCAGGGCGACCTCGTCAACGGCCTGCTGGAGGCCGACTACATCGTGGTCGAGATGGCGCGCCAGGTGCTTGGCGCAGGCTGGCTCGAGGACTACGTGGCCGCTGCCAACGGCGGCGGCATCGAGCGCGTGCTGGTGTAGCGGGCCGGCCGCGGCCCGCCCCCCCCGGTCCTCGGGGGAGGCCTCCTGAACCCCCCGGCCCCGGGGGTGTTCCGTGCATTAGTTGGCACAAACAATCCTCTCCACGTTGCCACCCCGGTGACGCTTCAACGGAGAGAAGACCATGAAACTCAAGCCCGCCCTTGCTGCCATCCTGTCTGCCACCGCACTGCTGGCTGCCAGCGGTGCCCGCGCCGATACCTTTGCCATCGGAACGCTTCCTGCCATTCCGGCAGCTCCTTACTCCAACACCGCGACGAAGCCTACCGGTGGCTTCTGGGACGACTACACCTTCACCTTCCTGGGTGGGTCCAACCAGGTCTCGACCACGGCCCAGTTCCTGGCCAGCCCCGGCATCTCGGGCTTGACGATCCAGCTCTTCGAGGTGGGAACCCCGGGTGCGGGCACCGCCCTGGCCACCAGCGTGGCCTCCTCGCCCACGCAGGTCCTGCTGAACTACACGGGCTTGAACGTCGGGACCTCCTACCGCTTTGCCGTCACCGGCTCCGCCATCGCACCGGGCTCGAGCTATCAGTTTCAAGCCCAGGCCGTGCCCGAGCCGGGTACCTACGCCATGTTCCTGGCGGGCTTGACGGCAGTGGGCTGGATCGCCCGCCGCCGCCGCGCCGCCTGAGCCTCCTCGCACAAGAGACTTTCGCGCACCTCGATCGACGCGGCTCAGACGCTGAACCCCCCGACTTGGGGGGTTCAGCGTGAACAAATTGGCAGAAACAATGCTCTCACGCGTGTCCACCTCGGTCACGGTTCAACGGAGAGAAGGCCATGACACTCAAGCCGGCGCTTGTCGCCATCCTGTCCACTGCGGCGCTGCTGGTTGCCAGCGGAGCGCGTGCCGACACCTTCACCATCGGGGCGCTGCCCCCCATCTCGGCAACCCCCTACTCCAACACGGTCGCCAAGCCCACCGGCGGCTTCTGGGATGACTACAACTTCACCTTCCTGGGCGGCCTCAACCAGACAGCGGCCACCGCGCAGTTCCTGGCCAGCCCGGGGATCACCGGCCTGACGATCCGCCTCTTCCAGGTGGGATCGTCGACTCCCCTGGCCACCAGCGTCCCCTCCTCACCCACGCAGGCGTTGCTGAACTACGCTGGCCTGACGGTGGGCGCCTCGTATCGCTTCGAGGTAACGGGGTCGGCCATCGCGCCGGGCTCGACCTACCAGTTCCAGGCACAGGCCGTCCCGGAGCCGGGCACCTACGCCCTCTTCCTGGCCGGGCTGACCGCCGTGGGCTGGGTCGCCCGCCGTCGCCGGCAAGGCTGAAGCGGGCGCGCCATCGGGGTGCCCGGGCACCGAGGCGCCCCGATGACCCACGGCGGGCGCCCGCGCGCGCCCGCCCGCCCGCCCGCC
>JBJTVI010000067.1:0-2390 GCA_046081145.1 Rubrivivax sp. | reverse complement strand
TCGGCGCCGGCATCGGCGACCCGGGCCCCTGCGGCAGGATCCTGGTGCGCGGCGAGCCCGGGTGGGAGATCGTGCCCGAACTCGCGCCCCAGGCCGGCGAGCCGATCGTCGACAAACCGGGCAAGGGCTCGTTCTGCGCGACGGACCTGGAACTCATCCTGCGCACGCGCGGCCTGCGCAACCTCGTGCTCACCGGCATCACCACCGACGTGTGCGTGCACACCACCATGCGCGAGGCCAACGACCGCGGCTTCGAGTGCCTGGTGCTGGAGGATTGCACCGGCGCCACCGACCTGGGCAACCACCAGGCGGCGCTCAAGATGGTCACGATGCAAGGCGGTGTCTTTGGCGCCGTGGCGAACTCGGCGGCCGTCATCGACGCGCTGGCAACGCCCGGCGCGGGGGCCTGAGCCGCGATGGACCTTGCTCACGGCAGCGCGCGGCCCGCGGCGGCGGGCTTCGAGACCTTCCGGCTCACCAAGCGCTTTGGCGGCTTCACGGCGCTGGACGCCGTGTCGCTCGCGGTGCGCCCGGGTACCGTGCATGCGCTGCTGGGCGAAAACGGCGCCGGCAAGAGCACGCTGGTGAAGTGCCTGGCCGGCTACCACCGCGCCGAGGAAGGCGCGGTGATGGTGGACGGACGCGAGCAGGACATCCGCAGCCCGGCCGACGCACGGGCGCTGGGCATCGGCATGGTCTACCAGCACTTCACCGTGGTGCCGGGCATGACGGTGGCCGAAAACCTGCTCCTGGCGCGGGGGCGGCTGCCGGCGGTGGTGCCCTGGAAACGGATGCGCGCCGAGTTGCAGGCCTTCATGGACACGGCGCCCTTTCGCCTCGACCTGGACGCAACGCCTCTGCAGCTGTCCGCTGGCCAGAAGCAGAAGCTCGAAATCCTCAAGCAGCTGTACCTGCGCCCGCGGCTGCTGGTGCTGGACGAGCCCTCCTCGGTGCTGACCCCCCAGGAGGCCGACGAGGTGCTCGGCTCGCTGCGGGAGCAGGCCCACTCGGGCGCCTGCACCGTGGTGCTGATCACGCACAAGTTTCGCGAGGTGACCGCCTTTGCCGACGATGTCAGCGTGCTGCGGCGTGGCCGCCTGGTGGGCAGCCTGCCGGCCGCCGGGGTGGCGCCTGCCGTGCTCGCCGCCATGATGGTGTCTGAAGGGTCGGCAGAGGAAGCGGCCGTGGCTCGGCCCGAGTCCGCCGCAGCGAACGTATCGGGCGAACCTGACCCATCGGGGGAACATGACACATCGGCCGTTGCCCCTGCGCCCGGTGCGGTGCGGCTGGCCGTGCACGGCCTGTGCGTGGCCGGAGACCGCGGCGAAATCGCCGTCGACGGCCTGGACCTCGAGGTGCGCGCCGGCGAGATCGTGGGCGTGGCCGGCGTCTCGGGCAACGGCCAGCGCGAGATGATGCAGGCGCTCGTGGGCCAGCGCGAGCGCCTGGCCGGGCAGGTGCAGGTGGACGGCCAGCCCTTTGCGGCCACCCGGGCGCAGAACCGCGCCCTGCGCGTGCGCAGCCTGCCCGAGGAGCCGCTGCTGAACGCCTGCGTGTCCGGCATGAGCGTGGCCGAGAACATGGCGCTGCGGCGCTTCGACGATCCCCCCTTCGCGCGGGCCGGCTGGCGCAGCCGGCAGGCGGTGCGGCAGCGCGCGCGCGAGCTGGTGCAGGCCTTTCGTGTGCGCACCCGCAGCGAGCAGGCCCCCATCTCCTCGCTCTCGGGCGGCAACGTGCAACGCGCCGTGCTGGCACGCGAGCTGTCCGACGATGCAGCGCTGCTGCTCGTGAGCAACCCGAGCTTCGGGCTCGATTTCACGGCCGTGGCCGAAGTGCACCAGCGCCTGCGCCAGGCGAGCCGCCAGGGTGCTGCGGTGCTGATGGTGGGCGAGGACCTCGACGAGCTGCTGGCGCTGGCCGATCGCATCGTCGTGATGAGCCACGGCCGCATCGTGCACAGTTGCGCCGCCGCGGGCGGCGATCGCCTGGAAATCGGCCGCCACATGGGGGGCGGGGAAGGTGCGCCCGGTGCCGCGCTGCCGAGGGTGGCCGGCCGGCTCCAGGAGGTGTCCGCATGAAGGTGCTGCGCCTGGTGGCCCGGCCCTTTGCCTTCGAGCTGCCTGCAGGGCGCTGCGCGCTGGTCGTGATCGACATGCAGCGGGACTTCATCGAGCCCGGCGGATTCGGCGAGTCGCTGGGCAACGACGTGAGCCTGCTGCACGCGGCCGTGGCGCCCACGCGCGCACTTCTGGAAGCCTGGCGCGCCAGGGGATGGCCCGTGGTGCACACGCGCGAAGGTCACCGGCCCGATCTTTCCGACTGCCCACCGGCCAAGCGCGAGCGGGGCCAGCCGAGCCGGCGCATCGGCGACCCCGGGCCCATGGGCAGGC
>JBJTVI010000066.1:0-4964 GCA_046081145.1 Rubrivivax sp. | reverse complement strand
TGGATCGGCAGCCTCGACGACCCGCGCACCATGCCGCCGGGCTGGGCGGCCACCCCGCGCGCCCGCGCGCTGACCGCGTCCACCGACATGGTGGTCTACGAGCTGCACGTGCGCGACTTCTCCATCGGCGACGCGAGCGTGCCCGCCGCGCACCGCGGAACCTACCTCGCCTTCACGCATCCCGAGGCACGCGGCATGCGCCACCTGCGCATGCTTGCCGAGGCAGGCCTCACCGACGTGCACCTGCTGCCCGTCTTCGACCTGGCCACCGTGCCCGAGCGCGGCTGCGCCCGGCCCGACGAGGCGCAACTGCGCGCGCTGCCGCCCGACTCGCCGCGCCAGCAGGCGCTGATCGAGCCGCTGCGCGCGAGCGACTGCTTCAACTGGGGCTACGACCCCTGGCACTTCACCGCCCCCGAAGGCAGCTACGCCACCGATGCGCGCGACCCGGTGCTGCGCATCCTCGAGTTCCGGCGCATGGTGCAGGCGCTGCACGTGGCCGGCCTGCGCGTGGGCATGGACGTGGTCTACAACCACACCACGGCCTCGGGCCAGCACGCCAAGTCGGTGCTCGACCGCATCGTGCCGGGCTACTACCAGCGCCTGGACGCCAAGGGCGAGGTGGAGCGCTCCACCTGCTGCGACAACACCGCCACCGAGCACCGCATGATGGCGCGGCTGATGATCGACTCGGCCGTGGTGTGGGCGCGCGACCACCGCATCGATTCCTTTCGCTTCGACCTCATGGGGCACCAGCCGCGCGAGGCGATGCTGCGGCTGCAGCAGGCCGTCAACCGTGCCGCCGGGCGCCATATCCACCTCATCGGCGAGGGCTGGGATTTCGGCGAGATAGCGCGCGGCGCGCGCTTCGTGCAGGCCGCGCAGGGGCGACTGGACGGCACGGGTATCGGCACCTTCAGCGACCGGGCGCGCGATGCCGTGCGCGGCGGCGGCTGCTGCGACAGCGGACCCGAGCAGGTGCTGCGCCAGGGCTGGGTGAGCGGCCTGGGCACCGACCCGAACGAGGATGTGGTGGCCGCGCGCGCAGCGCCGCGGCCGGACCCTGGGGGCGCGCCTGCCGGGCCGTCGGCCGAGGGGCCCGAAGCACCCACGGCTGCCGAACGCGAGGCCCTGCGCCGTAGCGCCGACCTGGTGCGCATCGGCCTGGCCGGGACGCTGCGCGACTACCGCTTCACGACCCACGACGGCCAGGTGCGCGCCGCCGCCGAAGTGGACTATGCCGGCGGGCCCGCCGGCTACGCCAGCCAGCCCGGCGAGGTCGTGAACTACACCGAGAACCACGACAACCAGACCCTCTTCGACCTGCTGGCCTTCAAGCTGCCGCGCGCCACCTCGCGCGAGGAGCGCGCGCGCGTGCAGCACCTGGCCAACGCGGTGGTGGCCTTCAGCCAGGGCATCGCCTACTTCCACGCCGGGCAGGAGCTGCTGCGCAGCAAGTCGATGGACCGCAACAGCTACGACTCGGGCGACTGGTTCAACCGCCTGGACTTCAGCTTCACCGACAACGGCTTTGGCGC
This sequence comes from Rubrivivax sp., assembly GCA_046081145.1. GTDB lineage: Bacteria > Pseudomonadota > Gammaproteobacteria > Burkholderiales > Burkholderiaceae_C > Rubrivivax. The sequence continues at coordinate 3,426 of JBJTVI010000066.1, read as the reverse complement.
AGGGCTCCCCCCGCGCAGTGACAACGAGGGCAGCTGGCCGCTGATGGCCCCGCGCCTGGCCGATGCACGCATCCGCATCGAGCCGGCGCAGATCACGTGGACGCGCGACGCGTTCGTCGAGCTGCTGCGCATCCGCTCGGGCACGACGATGCTGCGCCTGCGCACGGCCGAGGAGGTGCAGCGCCGGCTGCGGATGCTGGGCACGGGGCCGGGCGCCAGCGGCGCGCTCGTGGCCGCGCACATCGATGGCCGCGGCCTGCCCGGGGCGAACCACCCCGGCATGGTCTACGCCCTGAACGTCGACCGCGTGCAGCAGGCGCTCACCGACCCTGCGCTCGTCGGGCGACGGCTGGAACTGCACCCGGTGCTGGCCGCGCCGAACGCGGCCGACCCGCGCGTGCGCGCGGCGAGCTTCGATGCCGCGACCGGGCGGCTCGTGGTGCCGCCGCGCACCGCGGTGGTGTGGGTGGAGCGCTGAGCCGCGCCCGGTGGACAGCGCCGCGCCCCCAACGGCCGGAACCCGCCCGCACGACTGCACAGATCCCGAGGAGACAGCCATGACCGACCCACACGGGTTGACCCGTCGCCGCCTGGCTCGCGCCGCGGCCCTGCTCGCGCTGGCCGCACTGACCACACTGAGCGGCTGCGGCGGGGGCGGGGGAGGCGGCAGTGGCGCAACGCCCGTGGGCGGAGGCGGAGGCGGCAGTGGCGGCACGCCCAACCCGCCGATCACTGGCACTGTCAACCTCGCCGAAGCGCGCGGCGTGTGGCTCAACCGCAAGCTGCTGCGCTGGCCCGGCATCGACACCACCGGGGTGCATAAGCTCTACTGGTCGGCCAAGGGCGCGATCCAGGCCGGGGTGGGCACGGCACTCACGGGGGCCGACGGCTCCCTCACGCTGGAGGCCTACGCCGGCAGCGTGCCCGAGCCCTGGGCCACGCGCTTCAAGTGGGTGGGTGCGGGGGCGACCCTGGCCGTGAAGACGGCCGACCTCACGCGGCTGCCCGAGCTGCACCGCGCGCAGCTCGTGCTGGTGCAGGAGACCGAGGGCGGCCTGGTGCGCCACGCCACCACGACCCAGATCGCCGCTGCGCTGGACGACCTCTACGCCGCCGCAGCCGACCTGGGCGAGCTGGGCGCCACGCTCAACGGCGGCAACACGCGCTTCAAGGTGTGGGCGCCCACCGCCCAGAAGGTCTCGCTCGTCCTCTACGACGCACTCACGGGCGCCAGTGCCACGACGGTGGACATGGCGCGCGACGACGCCACGGGCACCTGGAGCGTGGCGCGCGCGGGCGACCTCTCGGGCCGCGCCTTTCATTACCGCGTGGAGGTGTTCGTGCGCGGCACGGGCGTGGTGACGAACCTCGTGACCGACCCCTACTCGCTCGCGCTCACGGCCGACTCGGCGCGCAGCGTGGTGGTGGACCTGAACGCCGCCTCGACCCAGCCGGCCGGGTGGTCCGTGAACCGCGTACCCGCCACGGTGGCCGCCGCACCGGACCTGTCGATCTACGAGCTGCACGTGCGCGACTTCTCGGCCAACGACCCGACGGTAAGCGCGCCGCGTCGCGGCACCTATCTCGCCTTCACGGAATCGAACGCGAGCGGCATGAAGCACCTGCGCGCGCTCGCACAGGCCGGGCTCACCGACGTGCACCTGCTGCCCGTGTTCGATATCGCCAGCGTCCCCGAGGTGGGCTGCACCACCCCGAGCCCCTCGGGGGCGGCCGACTCCTCGAGCCAGCAGGCCACGGTGGGCGCCACGCGCGGCAGCGACTGCTTCAACTGGGGCTACGACCCCTGGCACTACACGGCGCCCGAGGGCAGCTACGCGAGCACCGTGGCCGACCCGCTGGCGCGCATCGTGGAGTTTCGCGCCATGGTGCAGGCGCTGCATGCGGCGGGCCTGCGGGTGGGCATGGACGTGGTCTACAACCACACCACCGCCTCGGGGCAGAACGCGAAATCGGTGCTCGACCGGATCGTGCCGGGCTACTACCACCGGCTCAACGCCGCCGGCGGCGTGGAGACCTCCACCTGCTGCGACAACACCGCCACCGAGAACCGCATGATGGAAAAGCTCATGACCGACTCGGTGGTGGTCTGGGCGCGCGACTACCGCATCAGCAGCTTTCGCTTCGACATCATGGGCCACCAGCCGCGCGCGGCGATGGAGCGGCTGCAAGCGGCGGTGAACGCCGCGGCGGGGCGGCCGGTGCAGCTCATCGGCGAGGGCTGGAACTTCGGCGAGGTGGCCGACGGCGCACGCTTCGTGCAGGCCTCGATGTGGAGCCTGAACGGCTCGGGCATCGGCACCTTCAACCCCTTCCCGCGCGACGCCATCCGCGGCGGCGGGCCCTTCGACAACGGCAACGCGCTCGTCTCGAACCAGGGCTTCGTCAACGGGCTCTTCTACGACCCGAACACGCTCGGCATGGGCCGCACGCGCAACGAGCTGATGCTGCAAGGCGACATCGTGCGCGCCGGGCTGGCCGGCTCGATCCGGGGCTACACGATGACACTGCGCGACGGCTCGACCAGGCGGCTCGAAGAGTTCCTCGTCTACCCGAACCAGCCGGCGGGCTACGTGACGCAGCCCTCCGAGGTGGTGAACTATGCCGAGAACCACGACAACCCCACACTCTTCGACAACCACGCCTACAAGCTGCCGGTGGCCACGAGCCGCGAGGACCGTGCACGGGTGCAGATCCTGTCGGCGGCGATCACGATGTTCAGCCAGGGCATCGCCTACTTCCACGCCGGCGTGGACACGCTGCGCAGCAAGAGCTTGGACCGCAACAGCTACGACTCGGGCGACTGGTTCAACCGGCTGGACTGGAGCTACCAGGACAACTTCTTCGGCACGGGGCTGCCACCCTCGTGGGACAACGGCAGCAACTGGGGGGTGATGCAGCCGCTGCTGGCCGATGCGCGGATCAAGCCCACGCCCGACGAGATCGCGTGGACGCGCGACGCCTTTCTGGACCTGCTGCGCATCCGCTCGAGCTCGACGCTGCTGCGGCTGCGCACGGCATCGGACATCACGTCGCGGCTGAAGCTGCACAACACGGGGCCGGAGCAGGTGCCACGGTGCTGGTGGGGCAGCTGGATGGCTCGGGCTATGCGGGGGCGGGGTTCTCCGAGCTGGTATACCTCATCAACGTGGACAAGGTGGCGCAGACGGTGACGGTGGAGGCGCTCAAGGGCAAGGGCTATGGGCTGCATCCGGTGCACCGGGCTTTCGGGGCGGCGGACAAGCGGGCGCTGGAGGCGGTGTATGCGCCGGGCAGCGGGGCGTTCACGGTGCCGGCGCGGACGGCGGTGGTGTTCGTGAGGCCTTGAAGGTGTTCAGGGGCTGAGGCTGTTTCGGGCGCTTCGCCCCGGCGCCCCCGCCACACCCGGGCCGGGCGGGCGGTCGGCCC
>JBJTVI010000065.1:0-3136 GCA_046081145.1 Rubrivivax sp. | reverse complement strand
ATAGGAGGAATCTATCCGCAGCCATTGATTGATCTGACAAAAGACACGGTTGAAACGTTGACCTTAAAAAAATAATGAAGTAAACGGAACAATCCGTTAGAAATATCGAATTTGTTTCGAGCCGTGGCGGGCGTGCATCGGCGCGTGCGCGGTTCGTATGCGGTGATCGCGCTCATCGCCGGCCACGGCCTGCTGGCCTTTCGCGACCCCTACGGCATCCGCCCGCTGTGCTACGGCCAGGCCGACACGCCCGAGGGCACGGAGATCGTGGTGGCCAGCGAATCGGTGGCGCTCGAAGGCACGGGGCACCAGCTCGTGCGAGACATCGCCCCGGGCGAGGCGCTCTTCATCGACCTGCAGGGCCAGGTGCACGCGCAGGCCTGCGCCGAGCGCACCACGCTGCAGCCGTGCCTGTTCGAGTACGTCTATCTGGCGCGGCCCGATTCGGTGCTCGACGGCGTCTCCGTCTATCACGCGCGGCTGAACTTCGGCGAGGCACTGGCGCAGCGCGTGATCAACGCCATGCCGCCCAGCGACATCGACGTGGTGATTCCCATTCCCGAATCGAGCCGGCCGAGCGCCATGCAGCTGGCCTACCGCATCGGCAAGCCCTACCGCGAGGGCTTCGGGAAGAACCGCTACGTGGGCCGCACCTTCATCATGCCCGGGCAGGCCGTGCGCCGAAAGAGCGTGCGCAAGAAGCTCAACGCCATCGGCATGGAGTTTCGCGGCCGCAACGTGCTGCTGGTGGACGATTCCATCGTGCGCGGCACGACGAGCAAGGAGATCGTGCAGATGGCGCGCGAGGCCGGCGCGCGCCGGGTCTATCTGGCCTCGGCGGCGCCGCCGGTGCGCCACCCCAACGTCTACGGCATCGACATGCCCACGCGCGAGGAGCTGGTGGCGCACGGGCGCAGCCTGGAGGAGATCCGCGCCTTCGTCGGCGCAGACGCCCTCGTCTACCAGGACCTGGAGGCGATGAAGCGGGTGGTGGCCGCACTCAACCCGCGCCTGGAAGGGTTCGAGGCGAGCTGCTTCGATGGGCGTTACATCACGGGCGACCTGGGCGCCGAGCAGCTCTCGCGGCTCGAGGCCGACCGCCGGGCGCAGCCCCTGGAAGAAGACGACCCGGCGCGCGGGCGCCTGGCGCTGCATGCGACGGGGGAGGGGCGGGCATGACCACACCGAAGAAGACGCTGCCGCGCGTGGCCCTGCCGGCCGACGCGCGGCCCGACACGCTGGCCGTGCGCGAGGGGCTGCCGCCTTCAGCCTGGGGCGAGAACTCGGAGGCGCTCTTCCTCACGAGCTGCTTCGTGCACCCCGATGCGGCCACGGCGGCGCGGCGCTTTGGCAACGAGGAGGAGGCCTTCGTCTACAGCCGCTTCTCCAACCCGAACGTGACGATCATGGAGCGGCGTCTGGCCGCGCTCGAGGGCACCGAGGCCTGCATCGGCACCGGCAGCGGCATGGGCGCGATCCTGCTGCTGCTGCTGGCGCTGCTGAAATCGGGTGACCACGTGGTGTGCTCGCGCAGCGTGTTCGGCGCCACCATCAAGCTGCTGCAGGGCGACTTCGCCCGATTCGGGGTGGAATCCACCTTCGTCGCGCAGACCGATGTGGCGGAGTGGAAGGCGGCGATGCGGCCCAACACGCGGCTGCTCTTTGCGGAGACGCCCACGAACCCGCTGACCGAGGTCTGCGACATCCAGGCGCTGGCCGATCTGGCGCACGAATCGGGTGCGCTGCTGGTGGTGGACAACTGCCTGTGCTCGCCCGCGCTGCAGCAGCCCGTGAAGTTCGGCGCCGACATCGTGATGCACTCGGGCACGAAGTTCCTGGACGGGCAGGGCCGCGTGAACGCCGGTGCACTGTGCGCGAGCGAGGCGCTGGTGACGCAAAAGTTCGTGCCGATGATGCGCAGCGCGGGCATCAACCTCTCGCCCTTCAACGCCTGGGTGGTGGCCAAGGGGATGGAGACGCTCTCGGTGCGCGTGCGCGCGCAGAGCGAGCGCGCGCTCGAGCTGGCGCGCTGGCTCGAGACGCATCCGGCAGTGGCGCGCGTGCTGCACCCGGGCCTGGCCTCGCACCCGCAGCACGAGTTGGCGATGCGCCAGCAAGACGGGCAGGGCGGCGCGGTGCTGAGCTTCATCGTCAGGGGCGGGCGCCAGGAGGCCTTCTCGGTCATCGACGCCACGCAGGTGTGGAGCATCGCCGCCAACTTCGGCGATGTGCGCTCGATCATCACGCACCCGGCCAGCACCTCGCACGGGCGCCTGAGCGAAGAGCAGCGCCTGGCCGCCGGCATCGGGCAGGGCATGATCCGGCTGGGGGTGGGCCTGGAGGATGTCGAGGACCTGAAGGCGGACCTGGCCCGAGGGCTGGATCGGCTGAATAGCTGAGGCGCGCGCCCGGCCCCCCCCGGTGGGTCGGGGCCACTTTCTCGATATCCTGTTTCGTCCGGCATGGGCCGGGCTTGGCTGAACCTTTCTCGACTCATGACCGTCCGTACCCGCATCGCCCCCTCCCCCACCGGCTTCCTGCACCTGGGCACGGCCCGCACGGCGCTGTACTCGTGGGCCTACGCGCGCCACCACGGCGGGCAGTTCGTGCTGCGCATCGAAGACACCGACGTGGCGCGCTCGACGCAGGATTCGGTGCAGCAGATCCTGGCCTCGATGAGCTGGCTCGGGCTCGATGCCGACGAGGGCCCGGTCTACCAGATGCAGCGCCTGGCGCGTTACCACGAGGTGGCCGAGCAGCTGATCGCCGCCGGGCAGGCCTACCGCTGCTGGTGCACCCCCGAGGAGCTCGATGCGATGCGCGAGGCGCAGCGCGCGCGCGGCGAGAAGACGCACTACGACGGGCGCTGGCGCCCCGAGCCGGGCAAGGTGCTGCCCCCCGTGCCCGCGGGTGTGAAGCCGGTGGTGCGCTTTCGCAACCCGCTCGAGGGCGAGGTGAGCTGGGACGATCTCGTCAAGGGCCCGATCGCGATCGCTAACCGCGAGATCGACGACCTCATCATCCTGCGCCACCCGCCCGAAGACGCCACGGCCGAGCTGCCCGAGGCCGCGCGCACCCTGGGCGTGCCCACCTACAACTTCGCCGTGGTGGTGGACGACTGGGACATGCGCATCAC
>JBJTVI010000064.1:0-3868 GCA_046081145.1 Rubrivivax sp. | reverse complement strand
GGCTGGTGGTGCAAGGCCGCGGCCGGGCCCGGGCCATCGGCGCCGCGGTGCTCGCCGGGCTCATCCTGAAGCTGGCGCTGGAGCGGCCCTGGCACGGGCCCGTGCAAGCCCACGCGCAGTGGGACGTGCCGGTGGCGGTGGTGGCGCACCTCACGGGCGCAGTGGCCGGGCTCGGCTGCGCTGCGCTCGTCTGGCTGGCGCGCCGGCGCGCGACAATGCGCGCGCGCAGTCCGATCACGGGGCCTGCTGACCCGACTTGAACGCACCCACCCACGAACGTAAGAGCAGCCTGGACGGCCTGGCCGTGGCCACGCTGCTGATGTGCTGCACCTTCTGGGGCCTGGGGCAGGTGGCCACCAAGGTGGCGCTGGCGCAGATCCCGCCCCTGCTGCAGGCGGGCCTGCGTGCCGCCATCGCCGTGGCACTGGTGGTGGCGTGGTCACGCTGGCGCGGGGTGGCGCTCTTCCAGCGCGACGGCTCGCTGGGCGCCGGCGTCCTGGCCGGCGTGCTCTTTGCCGGCGAGTTCGCCTGCATCTTCCTCGGGCTGCAGCACACCAGCGCCTCGCGCATGACGGTTTTCGTCTACACCGCGCCCTTCGTCGTGGCCCTGGGCATGCCGCTGATAGCGCGCGGCGAGCGGCTGGGCACGCTGCAGTGGGCGGGCCTGGCCATCGCCTTCGCGGGCGTGGCCTTTGCCTTCGCCGAGGGGTTCTCCGGCCAGGCGCCAGCCGGGCCGCGGCAGTGGCTGGGCGACGCCCTGGGGATCGGCGCGGCGCTGCTGTGGGGGGCTACCACGCTGGTGGTGCGCGCCTCGCGCCTGGCGACACTCGCGCCGGAGAAGACGCTCGCATGGCAGCTCGCGCTGTGCGCGCTGCTGCTCGTGCCCGCCGGGCTCGCGCTGGGCGAGCCCTGGCCCACCCGGCTGGAGGGCTGGCCACTCGTGGCCTTTGCATTCCAGTCGGTGACGGTCACCTTCCTTACCTTCCTGCTGTGGTTCTGGCTCGTGCGCCACTACCCGGCCACGAAGGTGGCCGCCTTCACGCTGCTCACGCCGCTGATGGGCACGCTCTTTGGCGTGCTGCTGCTGGGCGAGCCGCTCACGGCGCGGCTGGCGGTGGCGGCCGTGGCGGTAGCGCTGGGCATCTGGATGGTCAACCGGCCGGCGCAACGGCCCCAGGAGAAGAAGCCATGATCGTGCTGTGCGGGTTTCCGATCTCGAACTACTACTCCAAGGTCAAGATTGCCTTGTTGGAGAAGGGCATCCCCTTCGTCGAGGAGGTCGTGATGACGGGCTCCACCGACGAAGCCGTGTTGCGGGATTCGCCCTTGGCGAAGATACCGTTCATCCGTACGCCGTCTGGCCCGCTGTGCGAGAGCGCGGTCATCGTGGAGTATCTCGAAGCTCTTCAACCTGAGCCCCGGCTGATCCCTGCGGACCCCTACGCCGCAGCCAAGGTCCGCGAGCTGGTCACCTTCATCGAGCTACACATCGAGCTCTCCGCGCGCGAGTTGTACGGCCAAGCATTCTTCGGCGGCACGGCGAGCGAGAGCACCAAGGAACGCGTCAGGAAGCAGATGGCCCGAAGCGTCGGGGCCCTCGCGCGCCTGGCGAAGTTCGAGCCCTACATGGCGGGGCCGGACTACACCGTCGCGGACCTCGCGGCGTGGTGTTCGCTGCCGCTGGCCGCGATGGCCAGCAAATCCGTGCTCGGCGAAGACCTGATCGCCGCCCACGGAATCGACTGGAAGCCCTACGTGGCGATGCTCGGGCAGCGGCCGCACATCGCGACGGTGGCCGCCGGGCGCAAGGCCGCGAGCGCCAGAAAGCCCTAGCCCCCGCGGGGCCCGGCCCGCGGCCCGGCGCGCCTCAGGCCGCGCCCGAACCCACCGCTGCCGCAGGCGCACGCGCCAGGCCGGCGGCGACCTCCTTGCGGTAGCGGTTGAGCTCCTGCACGCTGGCAAAGCTGCGCTCGAAGAGCAGCGACAGGTTGTGCAGGATGCGCTCGACGACCTTGCCCTCCCAGGCGGCGTCGAACTCGATCTGCTTGTCGAGCCAGCGCTCGAGCCAGGCCGGGTCGGGCATGCGGCTTTGCACGGTGTCTCGCGGGAAGAGCTTCTCGCTCACGTGCAGGTTGGTGGGATGCAGGGCCTGCGCGGTGCGCCGGGCGCTGGCCATGAGCACGCCCACCTTGGCAAACGCGGCGCGCGCCTCGTCGCCGAACTTGCCCATGGCGCGCTTCATGTAGCGCAGGTAGGCCCCGCCGTGACGCGCCTCGTCGCGCGCCAGAGTTTCGTAGATGGACCGGATGACGGGCTCGGTGTGCCACTCGGCGGCGCGCCGGTACCAGTGGTTCAGCCGGATCTCGCCGCAGAAGTGCAGCATCAGCGTCTCCAGCGCCGGCGCGGGGTCGAACTCGAAGCGCACCTCATGCAGCTCGGCCTCCGAGGGCACGAGATCGGGGCGGAAGCGCCGCAGGTACTCCATGAGCACGAGCGAGTGCTTCTGCTCCTCGAAGAACCACACGCTCATGAAGGCGGAGAAATCGCTGTCGTGGCGGTTGTCGCGCAGGAACATCTCGGTGGCCGGCAGCGCCGCCCACTCGGTGATGGCGTTCATCTTGATGGTGCGCGCCTGCTCGTCGCTCAGCCGCGCGGCATCGAAGCTCGACCACGGGATGTCGGTGTCCATGTTCCAGCGCACGGACTCGAGCTGCTTAAAGAGTTCGGGGTACAGCATGACGCGTGAAAGCCTGAAGGAAGGGGCCAGACCGGCGATCAGGGATTTCCCGGATGCGCCGACTTCACCCCGGGATTGTAATGTCAAGAGGAATTGACAATCCAATTGTCAAATGACTTGTACATCTAGAAAGCGACCAATCCGTTCAAGTTTTGAACGGTGTAGTATCAGCCCCCATGGGCAACCCGTCTCGCCTGACTCCCGGCGCGGTGCAACCGATGCCGGGCCGCTCGACGCCGGTGCATCCGGCGCGCTCGGGATGGCGGAATCTTGCCCGTTCTTCGATTTCCCTGCCGCGAGGTCGGCCGGTCACGCCGGCTGAAATCCCGGAGCGCGTCTCCTCCTCCCTCCCTCCCTCATTCGCTCAGGGGCGCCGCGCGGCAGCTTTCTACACCCGGGCCCGGCGCCAAGCCGGCAGCCCGATCCTCGGCTGGCCCGGGCGGCGCGCATGAGGCGCCGGGTCGCCGTCGTCGGCTCGGGCATCTCCGGCCTGAGCGTGGCCTGGTCGCTGGCCGCCGAGGCCGACGTCACGCTCTACGAGGCCGGCACGCACTTCGGCGGGCACAGCCACACGGTGGACCTCACCCTGGAGGGCATCACGCACGGCGTGGACACCGGCTTCCTGGTCTTCAACCATCGCACCTATCCGCTGCTGCGCGCGCTCTTCGAGGAGCTCGGCGTCCCCACCGCCGCCTCGGACATGTCCTTCTCGGTGCAGCACCGCGCAAGCGGCCTGGAGTGGAGCGGCTCGGACCTCAACACGGTGTTCGCGCAGCGCCGCAACCTGCTGCGCCCGGCCTTCCTGGCGATGCTGCGCGACATCCTGCGCTTCAACCGCCTGGCCACCGGGCTCGCGCAACAGGGCGCCGACGCGCAGCTCCACGAGCCCATCGGCGAGTTCCTCGTCCGGCACCGCTTCGGCCAGCCCTTTCGCGACTGGTACTTCCTGCCCATGATCGGCTGCATCTGGTCGTGCCCGACAGACCAGATGCTGCGCTTTCCCGTGGGCACGATGGTGCGCTTCTGCCACAACCACGGCCTGGTGCAGGTGAGCGACCGGCCGCAGTGGCACACCGTGCGCGGCGGCTCGCGCGAGTACGTGCGGCGCATGCTCGCGCGCATCGCCGATGC
>JBJTVI010000063.1:0-3053 GCA_046081145.1 Rubrivivax sp. | reverse complement strand
CGGCGTCGGACAGGCCGCGCGCGAACTGCAGCGCACCGCGGCCCGTGTCGTGCGGCACGAGCAGCGCAAAGGCCAGCAGCCGCACGAGCAGCCGCTCCTCGGTCTCGGAAGGGTGCAGGGCCAGGGTGAGCGCATGGTCGGCGTAGAGGGCGCGGTCCATGTCGGCGATCTGCAGCTGCGCCTTGTAGACGGTGGACTTGAGGGCCAAAGGGGGCTCCGGTATGAAGGGATTGAAGGGATTGAAGGGGTGGGCGCACCAGGCATGGGGATGGCCTCGGGATGGCCTCACGACAGCATCCGGACAGCCTCAGGACAGCCTCAGGACCATAGCGAGGCGACCTCGCCCACCGGCACCACTTCCACGCCCTGCGCAAGCGGGTAGCGGCGCTCCACCGGCGCGACGACCCAGGCCTGGTCGGCCTGCAGGTCGCGCAGAGATTGCCAGAAGCCGCGCGTGGGCCGGGGGGAGGCGGAGAACTTGATCTCCACGCCGAAGGTCTGGCGACCCCGGCGGACGACGAGGTCCAGCTCAGCACCTGCTGCCGTGCGGTAGAAGCCCAGCTGGGCATCGGCGGGCAAGGCTGCGGCCACCTGTTCCACGACAAAGCCCTCCCAGGAGGGCCCTGCGACCGGGTGCCCCTGCAGGTCACGCACCGAAGCGATGCCCAGCAGCGCGTGCAGCAGACCGCTGTCGCGCACATAGACCTTGGGGGACTTCAGCAGCCGCTTGCCGACATTGGGCAGGAAGGGCTCGAGCCGGCGAACCACGAGGGCGTCCACGAGCGTGTCGAGGTAGCGCGCCGCGGTGGTGTGGGAGGCACCACCGAGGGACTGCCCGAGCTGCGAGGCGTTCAAGAGCTGGCCCTGCAGGTGCGCCAGCATGGTCCAGAAGCGCCGTAGGGTCTCGGCGGGCAGGCGCACCCCGAGGGCGGCCATGTCGCTGACGAGGAAGGTGCGGATGAAATCCTGCCGCCACTCGTAGGAGGCGACCTCGTCGGGCGCCAGCCAGCTCAGCGGAAAGCCGCCGCGCAGCCACAACTCCTGCACCCGCTCGATCGAGCCTGCCCCCTCGCTGACGAGGAAGGGTGTGAGCTCGGCGTAGGCGATCCTGCCAGCCAGGCTCTGGCCCGACTGGCGCAGCAGCTCGCCCGAGGCAGACCCGAAGAGCAGGAATCGCCCGGGCTGGCGGTAGGCATCGATCTCCGGGCGCAGCGCGCTGAAAAGGTCAGGAACGCGCTGCACTTCATCGATGACGACGAGGCGTTCGCGGTGCGCGCGCAGGAAAAGCCCGGGCTCGGTGAGCATGGCGCGGTCGGCGTCGCGCTCCATGTCCAGCACCAGCGCACCGGGATGCTGCGCAGCCACCGCGCGCGCCAGGGTCGTCTTCCCGACCTGGCGCGGCCCGAGCACGGCCACCGCCGGACTGGTACGCAGGCGGCGAAGGATCTCGGCTTGCTGCAGGCGGCTCAGCATCCTTGCATTTTGATCGTGGCTCGATCAATTTACAAGGTCTTAGGGGTTCCAGAGGATCTCGTCCGGCTCAGGGCGACTGCAACATGACACGCGCCAGCGTGCGGCCCGATGCCCACGCAGCCTCGACACCGCCTGCCGCCAGGTGCTCGCCGCAGGCGCCCAGGCCGCACAGCGGGTCCCACGCGCACATCGTCCGGTCGGCCGCCAGAGCCTGCCGCGCCTCGAGGGCTTGAGGTAGGCGCTGCGCGTAGCGCCACCGGTGCACCACCGCGTGGTGCCACTTCAGCCCCGTGCCCAGCGCATGCTCCAGGGCCCGCTGCAGCACTGGCAGCACCTCCTGCGGCGCAGCCTCCAGGTGGGCGTGGCTCCAGCCCGCCTGAGCGTGCAGCACCCACTGCGCCACGCCCGGCACGCGGGGCCGCCCCGGCTTGGCGTCTTGCCGGATCACGCGTGCCAGGGGCGGATCGGCGGGCCACATCTCGTCCCAAGGCAGGTGGCGCGCGGCGTCGCCCAACTCGGGCTCATCGGTCAGGGCCATCAGGGTCCAGCACGGGCTCATCGGGTGATCCTGCGGCTCTCGTGCCCACTGCGGGAGATGCGGCTCCCACAGCACCGCCGCCTGCACAGGCGGAATGGCCAGCACCACGGCGTCCAGGCCTTCAGCCAACGGCTCGCCCTCGGAGTGGAGCTGCCAGCGGCCCTGCTGAAAGCTCAGCGCCGTCACCACACGGCCAGCGTGTACCTCGATACCGCCGAGCAGGGTGCGGCACACCGCGGGCATGTCGGGCACGGCCACCCAGCCCTCGGGGCCGGGCGACAGCGGCGCGCCTTGGGCGGGCACGATCCGTGGCGCCCAGCGCCGCACCAGGCCCGACGCCTGCGCACCGGCCAGGAAGGCGTTGAACTCCGGCGACTGGGCGGTCCACCAGGGCACGCCGTGATCGAAGCTGGCCGCCTGCGGCGACCCGCCCTCGCGGGCCCAAGCGGCGCGACGCGTGGCCATGCGCCCACCCAGGCCGCGTGACTTGTCGAAGACCTCGACGGCGCAGCCCGCATCGGCCAGCGCACGGGCGCACGCCGCGCCGGCCAGGCCTGCGCCCACGATCCCAACACGCACGCCGCGTGCAGGCGGCGGGGCCGGAGGCATGGGCGCCATGGGCGTCACGCCCGGCGCCACACGCGACGCACGAGCAGAAAGGCTCGGTATGCGCCTTCGAGGCACACGAGCCGCCAGCCCCGGCCCAACACCACCCCCAGCCAGCGCCAGCGCGGCAACTGCCGCCACATGCCGGTGAAGGCCGCGGCGCCGCTGACGAGCTGCCCGTCAGGGCCGCGCAGGTGCAGCCGGGCCAGCGCCGCTTCACGGGTCAGCGCCGGGCCGAGTTCGTCGTCCGCGCAGCTCGAGGCATCCACCCAGCGCAGGGTGTTGCCGCCGGGCTGCTGGCGGTACATCGCGATCTCGCACGCGCACATCGGGCAGGCGCCGTCGAAGTAGACGACGGGCGCGCAGGCCGAGGTGCCAGGGTGGGCGATGGTGGGCGGGACGTGACAGGTCACCGCGACATCGTAGACATCCCGTG
>JBJTVI010000062.1:0-6277 GCA_046081145.1 Rubrivivax sp. | reverse complement strand
CAGGTCGCCGTCGGTGAAGATGCCCAGCACCCGGCGCGTGTCGTCCACCACCGCCGTGAAGCCCAGCCCCTTGGCGCTCATCTCGCGCAGCATCTGCGGCAGCAGCGCCTGCGGCCCCACGGCCGGCACGGCCTCGCCCTGGCGCATGAGATCGCGCACGTGCATGAGGAGCTTGCGCCCGAGGCTGCCGCCGGGGTGCGAGCGTGCGAAGTCGGCCTGCTCGAAGCCCCTGGCATCCAGCAGTGCCACGGCCAGCGCATCGCCCAGCGCCATCTGCGCCGTGGTGCTGGCAGTGGGGGCGAGGTTGAGCGGGCAGGCCTCCTGGTCCACCGCACTGGACAGCACGATGTCGGCGTGGCGCGCAAGGGTGGATTCGGCCTTGCCGGTCATGGCCACGAGCGTCACGCCCAGGCGCCGCACGGCCGGCAGGATCGCCGCCAGTTCCTCGCTCTCGCCGGAGTTGCTGATGGCCAGAACCACATCCCCGGGCGTGACCATGCCGAGGTCACCGTGGCTCGCCTCGCCCGGGTGCACGAAAAAGGCCGGCGTGCCGGTGGAGGCGAGCGTGGCGGCGATCTTGCGCCCCACGTGGCCGCTCTTGCCCATGCCCATCACCACCGTGCGGCCGCGGCACTCGAGCATGGCCTGCACCGCCCGCGTGAAGCCCTCGCCCTGTCGGGCAGACAGCGCCTGCAGGGCGCGTGCCTCGATCTCGAAGGTACGCGCGGCGAGATCGAGCGCACGCGCCGGCGAGAAACCGGCTGCCGCGGGCGCGGCAGCGGCATCCAGGAGGGCGGGTGTGCCGGAGGCGGCTGGAGGTTGGGACACGGGATGGCGCGCCCGGCGGGGCGCTGGTCTAGGATCGGGGTGATTCTAGGCACCATGGCCACCACCCTCGAACTCGTCTTGCTCTACCTCATCGCCGCCGTGGCGGGGGTGGTGGCCTGCCGCTCGCTGAAGCTGCCGCCCATGCTCGGCTACCTGGTGGTGGGCGTGGTGATTGGGCCCAACGCCCTGGCGCTGGCGCAAGACAGCGGCGGGGTGCGGTATCTGGCCGAGTTCGGCGTGGTGTTCCTGATGTTCGTGATCGGGCTGGAGTTCAACCTCCCGAAGCTGCGCAGCATGCGCACACTCGTCTTCGGGCTCGGCCTGTCGCAGGTGGGCCTGACGATCGTCGGGGCCGTGATCGGGCACTTCCTGCTGCTGTGGGTCTTCTCGTTTTCGGCGCGGCCCTGGGAGCTCGGCTGGCAAGGCGCGATCGTGCTGGGCGGAGCGATCGCGATGTCGAGCACGGCCATCGTCGTCAAGCTCATGAGCGAGCGGCTCGAGCTCGACAGCGAGCACGGCCGGCGCGTGCTGGGCATCCTGCTGTTTCAGGATCTGGCGGTGGTGCCGCTGCTCGTGATCATCCCGGCGCTGGGGGCCAGCGGCGGGGACCTCGCCACCTCGCTGGGCTGGGCGCTGCTCAAGGCCTGTGTGCTGCTCACGCTGCTGCTGGTGGGCGGGCAGCGGGTGATGCGCTGGTGGCTCACGCTCGTGGCGCGGCGCAAGAGCGAAGAGCTCTTCATGCTCAACCTGCTGCTGGTCACGCTCGGGCTGGCATGGGTGACCGAGCACGCGGGGCTTTCGCTGGCGCTCGGCGCCTTCGTGGCGGGCATGCTCGTGGCCGAGACCGAATACAAGCACCAGGTGGAGACCGACATCCGGCCCTTCCACGACGTGCTGCTGGGCCTGTTCTTCATCACCATCGGCATGAAGCTCGACTGGCGCCCGGTGCTGGAGAACTGGGTGCTGGTGCTGCTGCTGACATCCGGCCCGGTGCTGGCGAAGTTCGCGCTCATCGCTGCGCTGGCGCGGATGTTTCGCGCCACGCCCGGCGTGGCGCTGCGCACGGGCCTGTACCTGGCGCAGGCCGGCGAGTTCGGCTTCGTGCTGCTCACGCTCGGGGCCGATCGGCAGCTCATCGCGCCCGAGTGGGTGAGCCCGGTGCTGGCGAGCATGGTGCTGTCGATGCTGGCCGCGCCCTTTCTCGTGATGTACAGCGACCGCATCGTCAACCGCCTCTCGGCCAGCGACTGGATGCTGCAGTCGGTGGCGCTCACCTCGATTGCCAAGCGCTCCATGTCCACCGAGGCGCACGTGATCATCTGCGGCTACGGGCGCAGCGGCCAGAGCCTGGCGCGGCTGCTGGACAAGGAGCACATCCCCTACATGGCGCTCGACCTCGACCCCGACCGCGTGCGCCAGGCCGCCGCCGCCGGGCAAAGCGTCGTCTTCGGCGATGCGGCGCGCCTGCAAAGCCTCATGGCCGCGGGTCTGGCGCGCGCCAGCGCGGTGGTGGTGAGCTACCACGACACGGCCTCGGCGCTCAAGATCCTCGGCCTGGTGCGCGAGCACGCACCCAGGGTGCCGGTGGTGGTGCGCACGGTGGACGACACCGACATCGACCGCCTGCGCGCCGCAGGCGCCACCGAGGTGGTACCCGAGGCCATCGAGGGCTCGCTCATGCTCGCCGGGCACGCCCTGGCGCTCGTGGGCGTGCCGATGGCGCGCGTGATCCGCCTCACGCGCGATGCGCGCGACGCGCGTTACCGGCTGCTGCGCGGCTACTTCCACGGCGCCGACGACGACACCGCCGACGAGCTCGAGCAGGCGCGGCTGCTGAGCGTGACGCTGCCTGCGGCCGGGACGCACGTCGGGTTGCCGCTGGGCCACCTGGCGCTGCACGCCACGGGCGCGCAGGTGGTGTCGGTGCGGCAGGCCTCGGGTGCGGTGATCGAGCCGGCCGATGCGCTCGTGCTGGCCGCCGGCGACACGCTGGTGCTCTCGGGCCTGCCCGAGGCGCTGGCGCTGGCCGAGGCCAAGCTGCTCGAAGGCTGAAAGGCACGGCACGGCGCCCCCCGCCCCAGACACCACGAGTAAAGGCCCGACGATGTCCCAGCTCACCCCGGCCGCGGAAGTGATCCGCGCCCACATCCGCACCGTGCCCGACTGGCCCGCACCGGGCGTGCAGTTCCGCGACATCACGCCGCTGCTGTCCACGCCGCGCGTGTTTCGCGTGCTCATCGACGAATTCGTGCACCGCTACTTCGACCCGCGGCCCGACGTGATCGCGGGCCTGGACGCGCGCGGCTTCATCATCGGGTCGGTGGTGGCCTACGAGCTCAACCTGGGCTTCGTGCCCATCCGCAAGAAGGGCAAGCTGCCCTACGCCACGGTGCAGGAGTCCTACGAGCTCGAGTACGGCAGCGCCACGGTGGAGATGCACACCGATGCCGTCAAGCCCGGCGACCGCGTGGTGCTCATCGACGACCTGATCGCCACCGGCGGCACGATGATGGCCGGGCGCCGGCTGCTCGAGCGCCTGGGCGCAACGGTGGTCGAGGGTGCGGCCATCGTGGACCTGCCCGAGCTCGGCGGCTCGGCGCGGCTGCGCGAATCGGGGCTGGAGGTCTTCACGCTGGTGGACTTCGACGGGCACTGAGCACCCGCGCGAGCCACCACGCGGCCGCCGCCGGCACGAGCGCAAAGGCCGCATAGACAGCGCCCCAGGCCGCCCCCAGCCGCACCGCCTCACCGAAGGCCAGCGGACCCAGCATGCCGCCCACGAAGGTGTAGAACTGCGTGGCGCCCGACACGCGGGCGAGGTCCTCGCTGGACACGCGCTGGGCCAGCGCACCGAAGAACAAGCCGTTCCAGCCCATGGCGGTGGCCGCGCACAGCAGCGCCGCGCCGACGGCCGCCGCACGCGGGGCCTGGGCCCCCATGGCCGCCACGCCGGCCAGCGCAAGCAGCCCGATGGCCATCGCCGCGCCCACCCGCACCAGCACACGTCCCGCATCGCCGGCGCGGTCACCCCAGGCGCCAAAGCCGATTCGCGCGGCCACGCTGAGCAGCTGCGAGCCCGCCAGCACGCCGGCCGCACCGGCCAGGCTCCAGCCCTGCTCCAGGTGCAGCCACGACACGAGAAAAGTCACGTAGACCTGCTGCGTGACGGCGTAGGCCATCGAGGCCAGGCACATCGCGCGCAGGACGGGTGAGGCCCACACGCGCGCCAGCAGGGCGCCCACGCGCTCGCGTGCGCGCGGCAGCGCCGGCTCGGGCGGCTCGAGGCGCTCCACCAGCGGAAGCAGCGCGATCAGCACGAGCACGCACACGCCGGCCAGGGCCACCACGCTGCCCTGCCAGCCCAGGAGCACGAGGCCCAGGGGCAGCAGTGCCCCAGCGAGCCCCACGCCGATGGGCACGCCTGTCTGCTTGATGGAAAAGAAGACGCCGCGCGCGCGTGCCGGCGCGTGGTGCGCCAGCACCGCCGCCGCCGCCGGGTTCACCAGGCCGTAGCCCGCACCCACGAGCGCCGCGGCCAGCAGCAGCCAGGAGGCCGGCGCGAGCGCGGCCAGCAGCGCCCCGGCCGCACAGGCCGCCAGCGCGAGCTGGTTGAGCCGCACGGCCCCCAGCCGCGCCACCCCCTCGCCCGCGTTCAGGCCCGTGAACGCCGCGCACAGGTAGCTCACGGCCGCGTACAGCCCGATGCGCTCGGGCGCCAGGCCCAGCCCGGGGGCCACCGCGGGCGCGAGCACCGGCGCCGCCGCGTTGGCCATCGCCACCAGCACCTGCACGAGCAGCATGGCCGACAGCGCCTGCCAGGGATGGGAGAGAGCGGTCACGTCACCGATCATGCCCTGCCCCGGGCAAGCCGCGCCGATGCGGTCTAGCATCGTCGGCATGACACAGCTTTCCAACGCGGGCGGGGACGCCTCGGCGGGCGCCTCGCGCGCAGGCGGTCTCGGTCTGCTAGCCGCCACCTGGCCGGCCGACCTGCGGCGCGAGCTGCGCACCGACCACGCCGGCGAGGCCGGGGCGGTGATGATCTACCGGGGCGTGCTGGCCGTGGCGCAAGACGCCACCGTTCGCGCCTTCGCGCAGCACCACCTCGAGACCGAGGCCCGCCACCTGGCCCTCATCGAGTCCGTGGTGCCGCCTTCCGGTCGCAGCCGGCTGCTTCCCCTTTGGCGGGTGGCTGGCTGGCTCACCGGGGCGCTGCCCGCCTGCTTCGGGCCGCGCGCGGTGTACGCCACGATCGAGGCGGTGGAGACCTTCGTGGACACGCACTACGCGGCGCAGCTGGTGCTCATCGATGAGCTGCTGCCAGCGGCCGACGCCCACACGAGAGGTTCGCTCACCGAGCTGCGCGCGCTGCTGGCGGCGTGCCAGCAGGATGAACTCGCGCATCGCGACGATGCGCGCGGGCGTCGGGGCTTGGCTGCCAGGCCTTCGGCTTTCGCTGCCGCCGCTTTAGCGGCGTGGTGCTGGGTCGTGGGGGCGGGGTCGGCGGGGGCGGTGCGGGTGAGCCGCTGGGTGTGAGGGGTGGGGCGGGGTTGGGGAGCAGGGAGCGGCCGGCGAAGCACCGCCAAACCCCTTCGTGTCTATAACAAGGACCCATCTTCCGTCTTTGTTAAACGCAAACTATCATAAAGGGCCGATTCGGCTCCATGTGAAAGGCAGCGACGCGGATGGCTACCAGCCCCGAGTCATCGACGCGAGCAGGACGGTACATCTCCCAGCCGACGGGTTACCGTGCCTTCATGCCCGCTCCGCTGCCACCGCAGCCCGCAGTCGACCTGACGGGCGAGTTGCCTGCGTTGCTGTCGGCGGCCGACCGCGCAATGGGGCGGCTTGACGGCTCCGTGCTGACGCTGCCGAACGCGGACCTCTTCGTCTTCATGTACGTGCGCAAGGAGGCGGTCCTCTCCAGCCAGATCGAAGGAACGCAGAGCTCGCTGCAGGATCTGCTGTCGGCCGAGGCGCGAGTCTTCGACGAGCACCTGCCTCGCGATGTGGACGAGGTGGTCAACTACGTGCGGGCCATGAAACATGGCCTTGCGCGGCTTCCAGACTTGCCCGTCTCGGTACGGCTGATCCGCGAGATCCACGCCGAACTGATGCGTGGTGTGCGCGGTGGCCGGCTGCAGCCCGGCGAGCTGCGGACCACCCAGAACTGGATCGGTCCGGCCGGCTGCACGCTGAACACGGCTGCCTTCGTACCCCCACCGCATCATGCCGTCCCGCAAGCGCTGGGTGACCTGGAGAAGTTCCTGCACGGGGACGACTCACTGCCCCCGCTGGTGAGGATCGCGCTGGCCCATGTGCAGTTCGAGACCATCCACCCCTTTCTCGACGGCAATGGCCGCGTCGGGCGGCTGCTGATCACCCTCCTGCTGACCGAGGCGGGTGTGCTTCACAAGCCGGTGCTGTACCTGTCGCACTACTTCAAGCA
>JBJTVI010000061.1:0-10621 GCA_046081145.1 Rubrivivax sp. | reverse complement strand
GGGTTGATGACGACCGTGGAGCCCTGCATCACGTGGTCGCCGGTGAAGAGCGTGCGCTCCTCCTCGAGGAGGTAGCACAGGTGGTTGGAGGCGTGGCCCGGGGTGTGCAGCACGCGCAGCGTGCTGCCTGGCCCGAGGGTGAGCACCTCGCCCCCGAAGAGCTCCTCGTCGGGCGCGAAGGTGGCGTCCTGCCCGGCCGCGTGCAGCGGCCGGCGCCCCAGCACCGGGGCCCCCGTGGCGCGCGCCAGCGCCGCCGCCCCCGGGGAGTGGTCCACGTGGGTGTGCGTGACGAGGATGCGCTCCACCGGGCCCGGGGCCGCAGCGAGCAGCGCCTGGCGATGCGCCTCGTCGTCGGGGCCGGGATCGATCACGCTCCATCGGTTGGTGACGGGGTCGCCCACCAGATAGCTGTTGGTGCCCGGGCCGGTCATCATGCCGGCGTTGGGTGCCGTCACGCGCAGCACGCGCGGCGAGAGCCGCACCAGGCGGCCGGGCACGATGTCGGCGTAGGCGCCCTCGCGGCCCGTGGGGTCGATGCGGCCGATCTCGGCATAGGCCGTCTCGTGGGGCAGCACCACGCGCTGCCCGCGGGCCGTTTCGGCGCGCCGCGGCATCGTCAGCGCCACCTCGCCTTGCGCGCGCGCGTGGTCGATGGCCGCCTGGGCGCTGGAGAAGGTGGCCAGCTGCCTGAGGGTCTCGCGCGTCACGGGCAGCAGCTTCAGGCCGCGCTGCGGCTCGAGCGCGGCCTGCGGCGTGAGCCACATCAGCTCCACCGCCTCGCCGTAGTCGGCCTCGGCCTGCTGCCCGCGGGGCGCACGCGTGACGAAGAAGCGGGTGTCGAAGCGCCGGGGCTGCCCGGGCGGCGTGAGCCAGTGGCTGTAGTAGGCCCACTCGCGCAGGTCCAGCCGCAGTTCCAGCGCCTCGCACAGCGCGGCCACGGGCTGCTCACCGCGCTGCATCGGCCCGCGCCAGTGTGCGTGGGCCTGCGCGACCGACTGCTGGAAGGCGGGAGGGTCACCGACCTCAGCGCCTTCGCCCGCTCCGGCCGGCCGCGCAAAGAGCAGCCCCACCTCCTCGAAGCACTCGCGCACCGCCGCCACCAGGTAGTCGAGCCCGCCTGCGGGCAGCGCGAGCCGCTGGCTGGCCTGCGCGTCGTCCCAGCCCAGCACATGCCGGTGGGCATCGCGGTCGCGTGCATCGAGCACCCCGCCGGGAAAGACGGCCGCGCCGCTGCGCATGTCGCCGTCGCGCTCGGCGCGCCGCAGCATCAGCACCTCCACCCCGCCCTCGGGAAGATCGCGCAGCACGATCACCGAGGCGGCCTTGCGGGCGTCGGCAAAGATGTCGAAGGCAGTGTGCGCGCCAGCCGGTCGGGTGGCCTGGCCAACGTGCGGGATCGCAGGGGTCGTGTTCATCGGGTCCTTCTCGTGCATCCTCTTCAACGGCCCACCGCGGCGCAAGCCTGCAAGGCGGCAATGTCCTCTTCGGTGAAGCCGGCCTGGGCCAGCACCTCGCGCGTGTGCGCCCCCATCTCGGGCGCCGGCCGCACGGCCCCGGGCTCGCTGCGGTCGAAACGCGGGGCCGGGCCGGGCTGCACCACACCCTCGACCTCCACGTAGGCGCGGCGGGCCCGTGCATGCGGGTGGGCCGCCGCCTCGCTCAGCGTGAGCACGGGGGCAAAGCAGGCATCCGTGCCCTCGAGTGCCTCGCTCCACTCCGCGCGCGTGCGGGTGCGCAGGATCGCCGCGATCGCCGCGCGCATCTCGGGCCACAGGCGCGTGTCGTTCTGGCCCGCCACGAAGCGTTCGTCTAGCCCGATGCGCCACGCCAGCTCGGCGAAGAACTTCGGCTCGATGGCCCCGATGGCCACCCACGCGCCATCGGCGGTCTCGTAGGTGGCGTAGAAGGGTGCGCCACCGTCCAGCAGGTTCGATCCGCGCACATCGCTCCAGCTGCCCGCAGCCTGCAGGCCGTTGAACAGGCCCATCAGCGAGGCCACCCCATCGACCATCGCCGCATCCACCACCTGGCCGCGCCCGGAGCGTGTGCGCTCATGCAGCGCCGCCATCACCCCGAAGGCCAGGTACAGGGCCCCGCCGCCATAGTCGGCCACCAGGTTGAGCGGCGGCACCGGGGCGCCGCCGGCCGGGCCGATGGCGTGCAGTGCACCGGCCAGCGCGAGGTAGTTCAGGTCATGCCCGGCCGCGTGCGCCAGCGGGCCGGACTGGCCAAAGCCAGTCATGCGCCCGTAGACGAGCCGCGGGTTGCGCGCCTGGCACTCCGCCGGGCCGAGCCCCAGTCGTTCGGCCACGCCGGGCCGAAAGCCCTCCAGCAGCACGTCTGCGTCCGCCACGAGCCGGAGCAGCGCCTCGCGTGCGGCCGGCACCTTCAGGTCGAAGGCCGCCGAACGGCGGCTGCGGCCGTGCACGTGCACGCGACGCTCCATCTCCACGCCCAGGCCGCTGGGTTCGAGGCGGTCGATGCGCACCACGTCGGCGCCCAGGTCGGCCAGCAACGTCGCACACATCGGCACGGGCCCGATACCCGCCAGCTCGATCACGCGCAAGCCCCAAAGCGGCCCCATCCTCAAGGCTCCGAGGTTGCCTGCAGCAGGGCCGGCAGCTCGGCCAGCGAGGGCACGAAGGCGTCGCAGGGCAGCGCCCGCGGGTCGCCCCCCTCGTTGTAGCCGTAGGGCACGCACACCACGCGCATGCCCGCCGCACGTGCGGCTTGCACGTCGTTGACCGAGTCTCCCACCATCAGCGCGTGCGCCGCCTGCACGCCCAGTTGCGCGCAGGCCCACTGCAGCGGCTGCGGGTCGGGCTTGCGGCGCTCGCAGGTGTCGCCGCCCACCACCAGGGCGAAGGCGGGCGACAAACCCAGGCGCTGCACGAGGCCGCGCGCAAAGCGCTCCTGCTTGTTCGTCACCACCGCCATCGGCACCCGCACCGGGCACACCTGCTGCAGCGCCTGCAGCCCCTGGCGTACCCCCGGATAGGGCTGCGCGGCGCACTCGTCGAGCTCCTGCAGCCGCCCGTAGTGGTGAAAGAAGCCCTGCAGCAAAGCCTCTTGTGCACCCGCCTGGAGCTCCAGCCCGCGCCACGCCAGCGCGCGCTGCACCAGCATCGGTGCGCCGCGACCGATCATCGAGCGCACCTCCTCGGGGCCGGGCGCCTGCAGGCCCTGGTCGGCGAACGCGCGCGCCAGGGCCAGCGCGATGTCGGCTGCCGTGTCCAGCAGCGTCCCGTCCAGGTCGAAGAGCAGCGCGCGAACGGGCGCGCCGAGGAACTGCAGGCCCGGCGCGCTCACCAGGCTGCCCTCCGTGCTGCGCACTCCGGGATTCGCGCTTGGGAGCGGCCCGGCGCGCTCATGAGCAGGCCTGCGCCACCGCGCGCTCCCAGCGCGCCATGCGCGAGGCCGCCTCGTCGCGCGAGATCGCGGGCTCGAACACGCGCTCGGCCTTCCAGTGCGCGGCGAGCTCGCGCGCGTCGCTCCACACGCCGGTGGCCAGGCCCGCCAGGTAGGCGGCGCCCAGCGCGGTGGTCTCCACCACCGTGGGCCGCACCACCGGGATGCCCAGGAGATCGGCCTGCGTCTGCATCAGGAGGTCGTTGACGCATGCGCCGCCGTCCACGCGCAGCTCGGCCACGGGCGCCGCGCCTGCGGCCACCGCGTCGCGGCTCATCGCCTGCAGCAGCGCCGCGCTCTGGAAGGCGATGCTGTCGAGCGCTGCGCGGGCCACATGGGCCACGGTGCTGCCGCGCGTCAGGCCCACGATGGCCCCGCGTGCATCGGGCTTCCAGTAGGGCGAGCCCAACCCCGTGAAGGCGGGCACGAAGGCCACGCCGCCCGAATCGGGCACGCTCTGGGCCAGGGCCTGGATGTCGGCGCTCGCCTGGATCACACCCAGGCCGTCGCGCAGCCACTGCACCACGGCCCCGCCGATGAAGACGCTGCCCTCGAGCGCGTACTGCCCGCGCTCGAGCGAGCCCAGCTGCGCAGCGCTCGTCGTGATCAGGCCGTTGGCCGATTCGAGCGCGCGCTCGCCCGTGTGCATCAGCATGAAGCAGCCCGTGCCGTAGGTGTTCTTGGCCAGCCCCGCCTCGAAGCAGGCCTGGCCGAAGAGTGCGCTTTGCTGGTCGCCGGCCATGCCCGCGATCGGGATGGCGTGGCCCAGCAGCGCGGGATCGCTGTGGCCGTGGACGTGGCTCGAGGGCCGCACCTGCGGCAACACCGCCTCGGGCACGCGCAGCAGCTCCAGCAGCGCCGGGCTCCAGCGGTTGGCCCGGATGTCGAAGAGCATGGTGCGCGAGGCGTTGGTCACGTCCGTGGCGTGCACGGCCCCGCCGGTGAGTTTCCACAGCAGCCAGGTGTCGATGGTGCCGAAGGCGAGCTCCCCGCGTTCGGCTGCCTGGCGCGCACCGGGCACGGTGTCGAGCAGCCAGCGCAGCTTCGTGGCCGAGAAATAGGAGTCGACCACCAGCCCCGTGGCGTGACGGATCGCCGGGGCATGCCCGGCCTCGCGCAGCGCGGCGCAGTCGGGCTCGCCGCGGCGGTCCTGCCAGACGATGGCGTGGTGGATCGGCTCGCCGGTGCGCCGGTTCCACACCACGGTGGTCTCGCGCTGGTTCGTGATGCCCAGGGCTGCGATGTCCCGACCGGCCAGCCCGGCGCGCGCCAGCGCCTCGCGCGCGGTTTCGAGCTGGGTGTGCCAGATCTCCCGGGCGTCGTGCTCCAACCAGCCGGGCTGGGGGTAGATCTGTCGGAACTCGCGCTGCGACATGGCCACGATGCGCCCGCGCTCGTCGAAGACGATGCTGCGCGAGCTCGAGGTGCCCTGATCCAGGGCGAGGAGGTAGGTCATGCGACGGCGCTCCGGCGGTTGTCGTGGGCGGATGGGGTCTGGCGGGATTGTGGCAAGAATCCGCGGGCCTGAACCCGGGCCCGCGCTGGCCTACACTGCCTGCCGTGATGCGCGACCGCCTCCTGGGCCCGCGGGCCCGGCGCCTGTGGCTGGCCCTCTTCATCGCCCTGTGCGCCGCCACGCTCGTGCTGGCGCTGCTGCCGGCCACCCGCGCGCCCGAGGGCACGGGGTGGGACAAGCTCGACCATGCGCTTGCCTTTGCCGTGCTCGCCGTGGCCGGGGTGCTGGCGCTCGGGGCCTCGCCCGCCGGCACGGCTGGCGTGCTCGTCGGCCTGGCCGCGCTCGGTGGCGGAATCGAGTGGCTGCAGGGCTTCGTGCACTCGCGCCAGGGCGACCTCGCCGACTTCGTCGCCGACCTCGCAGGTGCAGCAGCCGGTACGCTGCTGGCGTGGCTGCTCGCGCGCAGCGCCCGGCAGGCGCGCCCCTAGCCCCCGGCCACGCTACCCCGCAGGCGCCGCACAGACATCCGTCCAGCGGCCCAGGGTGGCCTGCTCGAGTTGCGCCGGCGTGAGGCGCACCGCGCTGTGGGTCGAGCCGGCCGCCGGCAGCACCTCGTCGAAGGCCTTCAGCGAGACATCCAGCCACACCGCCAGCGGCTGCGCCAGCGCGAAGGGGCACACCCCTCCCACGGGGTGCCCGGTGATCTCGCCCACTTCGGCGGGCGCAAGCATGCGGCCCTTTCCGAAGGCGTCCTTGAACTTGCGGTTGTCGATGCGGGCATCCCCGCGGGCCACGAGCACGATGACTTCGCCCGAGGCGAGCCGGAAGGCCAGCGTCTTGGCGATGCGGCCAGGCTCGACGCCATGGGCCTGCGCCGCCAGCTCGACCGTGGCCGTGCTGAGCGCCGACTCGAGGATCGGCACATGCAGCCCGCGCCGCGCCAGGTCGAGCCGGACCGATTCGACGCTCACCCGGCCCCCCTGCCACCGGCAGCAGTGGGTGCGGCCCGCACGCGGATCAGCAGTTGCACTGCTCGGGCGCCAGAAAGCGGCGCGCGTAGCGCTGCGGCACCTGCCGGGCGACGAAGACGTCGTACAGGTCGGGGTCGATGTGCCCGTTGCGCTTGAACTCCTCCATGATCCCCAAGGCCTGCGACAGCGGCATCGGCGGCTTGTAAGGCCGGTCGGCGGCGGTGAGGGCCTCGAAGATGTCGGCAATGCCCATCATGCGGGCCTGCACGCTCATCTGCTCGCGCCGCAGGCCCTTGGGGTAGCCGCGGCCGTCCATGCGCTCGTGGTGCCCGCCGGCGTATTCCGCCACGTTGAGCAGGTGCTTGGGCCAGGGCAGCTGCTCCAGCATGTGGATGGTCGAGACGATGTGGTGGTTGATGACATCGCGTTCGGCCGGCGTGAGCGTGCCGGTGCGGATGCCCAGGTTCTCGACCTCCTCCTGGGAGAGGAAGGGCTGCTCCTGCCCGGACTCGTCCATCCAGGTGTAGCGCGCGGCGATCTCGCCGATGCGCCGCACGGCCTCCTCGGCCAGCCGTTCCCCGCCCCGGTTGACCTGGCGCAGGAAGGCGAGATCCTCGTCCATTCGGGCGTGCTGAGCCTGCAGCGCCGCCAGCGCCGCCTCGCGCGGGGCACCCTCGGCCACGGCCCGCCAGGCAGCGGCCTCGGCCTGGAGCTTGAGGGCCGCCATGCGCGTGGCCACCAGCCCGATGCGGTCGTAGATGGTCTCGAGCTTGGTGGACTTGTCCACCACGTGCACGGGCGTGGTGATCTTGCCGCAGTCGTGCAGCAAGGCGGCGATGCGCAGCTCGTAGCGGTCCTTGTCGGTGAGGCGGAAATCCGCCAGCGGGCCGCTGTCGGCCTCGTGCGCGGCCTCGGCCAGCATCATCGTGAGCTCGGGCACGCGCTCGCAGTGCCCGCCCGTGTAGGGCGACTTCTCGTCGATGGCCGTGTCGATGAGCTTGATGAAGGCCTCGAAGAGCTGCTCGAGCTGCGTCACCAGGGCCCGGTTGGTCAGTGCCACCGCCGCCTGCGAGGCCAGCGACTCGGCCAGGCTCTGGTCGGCCTTGGAAAAGGCGTGCACGGCCTGGCTGGCGGGGTCGGTGGCGTTGATGAGCTGCAGCACCCCGATCACGGCGCCTTCGTGGTTGCGCATCGGCACGCTCAGGAAGGAGCGGGAGCGGTAGCCGCTGGCCTGGTCGAAACGCATCGTCCCGGAGAAGTCGAAGCCCGTGGCGGCGTAGGCGTCCTCCACGTTCACCGTCTGGCCGCTCACGGCCGACCACGGGGCGATCATGTGATCGTTGGGCCGCCCCTGCTCGTCGTACAGGGGCAGATCGCGAAAGCTCGGCGGCAGGCTGCGCCCGCCGCTGCCGCCGAAGGCGATGCCCAGAGAGTTCGTGCGCACGATGCGAAAGCGCAGGAACCGGGCATCCTCGCTCAGGGTGTAGAGGGTGCCGCCGTCGGCGTGCGTGATCGACATCGCCGCCAGCAGGATCTTCTCGAGCAGCCGGTCGAGGTCGCGCTCGGCCGAGAGCGAGGCGCCCACGTCGTTGAGGCGGTCCAGCCGCTCGAACAGGCCGTCCAGCGTGTCCATCGGCTTGCGCTCCGGATCGGTCAGTGGACGACCGCGCCGGGCTCCTCGGCCGCTCGGGGCGGCCCCGGCACGAGCCAAGCCGGCCAGGCTTCCATGGGCCAGCCTGCACGCACGAAGAGTTCGGCGAGCATCGCGAGCCACACGCGCAGCGCCTGGGGCTGCAGCACGAAGCTGGCCGCCGCCGCATCGCGCGACAGCGGCCGCAGGGACAGCGCGAGCTCGCCTTCGCGCGGGGTCATGTCCACCGTGTGGACGAGCCAGATCTGGGTGGCCGCCTGAGGGGTCACGGGGGCTTCGGGGGCGTGGCGGGCCCGGTCGGCCTGCTGCGTGAAGCCGCGCACCGCATCGGCACGGGCGCGGCTGGCCTGTGCGTCGGCCAGGCCCGGGGTGTTCTTGTCGAGCCACTCCACCAGGTGCGGCAGCACGCGCAGGAACAGGCGCTGCGTCACCCACAGCAGGGCCGTCTCGCCACTGCGCAGCTGGCAGCACACGCGCAGGCGGTCTTCTGCCTCGACGTACTCGGTGGTCATGCGCAGCACTTCGCTCATGGGCTCCTGCCGTGAAGGAGTGGCGGACGAACAAGGCCGGGGCACGCAAGGGCACCGGCAGGTGAACCGGATGTTAACGCGGGGCCCGCCCCCGGGTCAGGGGCTTGACGAAATCAGGCCGGCTCGGCGTCGCTGTCGCAGCCTGCGCCCGCGGCGATCCAGCGCCGCACCAGAGCCCGTGCCCAGCCCGCGGGCAGCCAGCCGAGAAATGCGCCCGGTTGCGCGAGCGCGCCGCAGCGGTAGCGCGCGCCCGGCTCGTCCCACTGCAGCGCCGCGCAGGCGCCGGTGCGACGGCGCGACAGCAGCACGCCCAGCGGGCAGGGCTCGGCGGCGCAGCAGACCCCGCAGCCATTGCAGGCCGTTCCCAGGCCCGGCTTGGGCGGGGCGGCTGCATGGAGGTGAATCACCCGGTGAGGTTCGGCCATGGTGCCCGGAGCCTAGACCCTCCAGGCGCACCCCGAAGTCTTATGCTACGGGGCATGAGGGGTTCAATTCCACGCCGCGCCGCCGCGCTGGCAGGCCTGCTGATCGCCGCTGGCATGCTGCTGCTGGGTGGCTGCGCGAGCACCCCCAGCTACACCGTGGACGACGGCCGAAAGGTCAACGAGACGCTGCTGCGCAACCTGCGCGAGTTCGGCGCCGGCGAGCGTGCCCTGCGCCCGGCCATCGTGCGCTCCTCGCGCCTGGTGGACAAGGCCTGCGACAAGCAATGGGAGCTGCCCTTTTCGCTGAGCAGCAGCCAGGATTGGTCGGCCGACGACCGCGTGGCCTGGGTGCGCGCCCTGGGCGTGGACGAGCGCCTGACGGTCGTGGCGGCATCGTCCGAGTCACCCCTGGCCGAGGGCGAGCAGATCGTGGCGCTGGCCGGGCAGCGCTCCGGCGAGGACCCCGGCCGCCTGCTCGAGTTCATCACCAACCTGCGCGACCGCGGGCAGCCCTTCGGGGTGCGCACCGCCAAGGGGCGCGAGCTCAACGTCGAGCCCTTCCAGGTCTGTCGAGGCTACGCGCGGCTGGCACCGCCCAGCGCGCCGAAGATGCAGGACTACCACTGGCTCATGTCCATCCATCCCCTGGCGCTCACGCAGGTGGCGCTCACCGAGGACGAGGCGCTGTGGGTCGTGCTGTGGTCGCAGGGCGTCTCCGAGGAGGGGGGCTTCCGGATGAAGGCCTACGACTACGGCACGAGCCTGGCGAGCAACCTGCTGTCGATTGCCTCGATTGCCTCGGGGGTGAAGGTCGCCGCGGTGGCCGCCGAGGCGGCGGCCAAGGCCGCGCAGTCGGCTGCCGCCAACGCCGCCACCGAATTCCTCAAGCAGCAGCTCGTCGAGCAGGCCAAGGCCTACGCCGCCCGGCGCGTGCGCGAGGGGCTCTCCGACGCTGCCGAGGCGATGAGCCGCGCCCAGGTGGTCAGCGCACTGCAGAAGGCCTCGCTGAACCGGGGCTCCCTGCGCGGGGTGGCCCGCGTGGCCGCCACCGTCTTCGACCGCGCCGACGCCTGGGCCTTCGAGCGTGCGGGGCGACTGCAGGCCAATCCGCTGGCCGCCTTCACGCTGCACCAGAAGCTCATCGAGGCCGACCTCACCGAGACGGCCTTCGCGCTGGACGTAGACCGCCTCACCGCGCTGGATGCGCGTGCACGCCAGCGCGGCCTGGGGCAGCAGGTGCAGGCCGTGCTGCAGGGGCTGGCCCCCGAAGTGCTGGAACGCGAGGTCACGGCCATGCCGCTGGCCAGCTCCCGTGAGGGCTTCAGCTGGGAGGCCGCGGCCGCGACGGCCGAGGACCCCTACGCGCGCGGCCTGATCGATGCCATGCTGCGCACCCCTGCGCTGGGCGCGCGGCCAGGAGGGGTCCAGCGAACCCGCCAGTCGCGCCAGCCGCGCCAGCCATGCCGGCCACGACGGCCACCGAGCCGGAATTGCACACGATGCTCGGCACGGCGCGGGGCGGCGCGCGGGGAGCGGCGCGGGGCTTCGCTCGCCACGGCACGATTGGCGTGGTTCGGCAGGCCCTGTCGGGGCTGGCCTCGAACCGGGCGGTGGCCGTGGGGTGGGTCTTGGCGATGAACCTGGTGCTGGGCCTGGCGACCGCCATGGCCCAGACCCCGTTGCCCGTCCCGCCGACCGTCCCGCCGACCGCCCCGGCCCCCGGTGCCTCCCCTCCCCCGGCCGGCCCGGCACCCGGCCCCCAGCCGAGCTGCGCCGACCTCTCCGAGCAGGCCGCAGCCGTGGACGCAGCGGCCGCGCGCGCGCAGGCCCAACGCGCGCCGGTGGCCGAGCAGGCCCCGCTGCTGGAGCGCTCCGTCGAACTGTGGCGCCAGGCCTCGGAGGCCTGCACCGGGCGTGCCCAGACGCGCGCACTGCGCAGCCTGGCCGACAGCCAGCGCCTGCGCCAGGAGATGGGCGATGTGCAGGGCTCGGGCGCGCGCTGCTCGACCGCGCAGCGCGATGCCCAGGGAATCGAGGAGCTGGCCAAGCAGGCCGTGACCGAGCGACGCTGGCGCGACGCGGCGCTGTTCTTTCGCCGCGCCGAGAACTCCTGGGACCTGGCCGCCGAGTCCTGCACCGGCCCGCTGCAGGAGGCAGCCGTGCGCCGGCGCCAGCAGGTG
>JBJTVI010000060.1:0-6522 GCA_046081145.1 Rubrivivax sp. | reverse complement strand
CCGAGTTCGCGAGCGTGGTCGACGCCGTGACCTGCGCCGTGGCGGTGCAGCGCGAGATGGCCGAGATCAACGCCTCGGGCCAGCCGCCGGTGGAGTTGCGCATCGGCATCAACCTGGGCGACATCATCATCGAAACCCAGGACATCCTGGGCGATGGCGTGAACGTTGCGGCGCGCCTGGAGGCGCAGGCCGCGCCAGGGGGCCTGCTGGTCTCCGACATCGTTCATGGGCAGGTGTGCGGCAAGGTGGGCATCACCTTCGACGAGGCGGGCCCGCTGCAGCTCAAGAACATCGATCGCTCGGTGCGAGGCTGGCGCTGGCACCCCGGGCGGCCCTCGCAGCCCGGCGCCCTCGCGGAGCAGGCCGCCCCGCATGAGGTGCCTACTCTGGCGGTGCTTCCCTTCCTTGCGATGAGCGACGATCCGGAGCAGGCGTTCTTCGCCGATGGCCTGGTCGACGACATCCTCACGACCTTGTCGCGGCTGTCGGGCCTGTCGGTGATCGCGCGACAGTCGAGCTTCGCCTACCGCGGACGGGCGCTGGATATCCGGCAGATCGCCTCCGAGCTCGGCGTGCGCTTCGTGCTCGAGGGCAGCGTGCGCAAGGCCGGCCCTCGCATGCGCGTGACGGCGCGGCTGGTGGATGCCAGCCGGGGTGCACAGGTCTGGGCCGGCCGCTTCGACCGCGACGTGGAGGACATCTTCGCGCTGCAGGACGAGATCACGCTGCGGCTGGCCAACGAGCTGCAGATCCGCCTCGTGGAGGGTGAAGCGGAGCGGCTGCGCCACAGCGTCACCAGCAACCTGGCGGCCTGGATGCTGTGGATCGAGGGCCTGCAACACCACCGAGGGGAGTACTCGGCCACCACCCAGATGAAGGCTCGGCAGGCCTGGGAGCGTGCGCTGGCGATCGATCCCTCTTCGGCCACCCTTCACGCCCTGCTGGGCCACCTGGACATCCTGAGCATCCGCTTCGGCTGGTGGGATGACCGCCAGGTGTGCGGGCGACGCGCCATGGAGCGCACGCAGCGCGCCCTGGCGCTGGACCCGCACTGCGCCGATGCCTACCGCAACCTGACCAACGCCGGGCTGGGCCGCGGCGACTTCCGGGCAACCGTGGGCGCCGCCCGCCAGCTGGCTGCGCTGAGCCCCCACAGCGCCGACCTCCTGGCCAGCGCGAGCTTCGCGCTGCAAAGCGCCGGGCACGCAGGCGAGTCCCTGCCGCTGATAGCGCGGGCCTTGAAGGTGTGCCCGAACGCCCCGCCCTACTTCCACGGCGTGCTGGGCAACGGCCTGCGCCTGACCGGGCGCCTCGACGAGGCGCGCGAGGCCTTTGCGGCCCACCATGCACGGGCGCCGGGCTTCGGCCTGCTCGATATCGTGCTCGTGGAGCGGGAGCTCGGACGCACCGCCGAGGCGCGCGCCGCAGCCGCGCAGCTGCTCGAGGCGCGGCCCGGCTTCACGGTGGAATCCTGGCGCCACACCCAGCTGCGGGCGGACACCGCACAGCTCGAGCGCGAGCTGCAGTGGCTGCGGTCGGCGGGCTTGCCGGGGTAGGCGCGCCCATGAACGGCGACGGCGCACGCCGGCACCGCCCGTCCAGGATGCGCCGGGCTCCAGGCCTCGTGGCTGCCACCCTTGATCCCGCATCACGAGGTCCTGAAAGCGTGCCTGGGCAGCTTCGACCTCGTCGATGAAGGCCGGCAGAGGCGGATGCGCACGCCACGCACGCCACGCACACCGCATACTTCGGCAGCAGGAGACGCTCCATGAAGCCATCTGGGCACGCAAACACCGGCACGCCCTGGTCTGCCCTTTCCGACCGCCTGCGGCGCAACCGCCTGACGCGGCGTGACACGATGCGGCTGTTCGCCATGGCCAGTGGCACCGGCTCGGCGGGTATCGCATTGCAGGGCTGCGCGACCTCGCCCGTCACCGGCCAGACCATCGTCGTGGGCATGAGCGAGTCGATGGAGCGCTCGGTCGACCGCGAGCAAGCCCCGCGCCAGTTCTCTGCCGACCTCGGCGCTGTGCAGGACCCCGCCGTGAACGCCTACGTCGGCGAGGTGGGCGCGAGGCTGCGCCCGGCGTTGCAGCGGCGCGACATGCCCTACAGCATGCGCGTGGTCAACGCCAACTATGTGAACGCCTACACCTTCCCGGGTGGAGCGATGGGCATCACGCGCGGGATCATGGTGGCCCTGCGCGACGAGTCGGAGTTGACGGCGTTGCTGGGGCATGAGTACGGGCACGTGAATGCGCGCCATGCCGCGCAGCGCCAGGGACAGGCCCTGATCGCGCAGGCGGCCCTCATCGGCCTGGCCTTGGCCACGGAGAACTCGGACTGGGCGCCCCTGATCGGCCTGGGTGCCCAGATCGGGGCCAGCGCGCTTCTGGCCAGCTACTCGCGAACCAACGAGCGCGAGGCCGACGCGCTCGGCCAGCGCTACCTGGTGGAGGCCGGTTACCCGGCGCAGGGCATGGTGCGGCTGCACGAGTTGCTCATGGATGGCCATCAGCGCCAGCCCGGCCTGCTGGAGACCATGTTCAGCACCCACCCCATGAGCGCCGAGCGGCGCGACACGGCGCGGCGCGATGCCGACACCCTCTACGTCGCCAGCGCCAGCGCCCCGTCCGGTCGGGAGCGCTTCATGGATCGAACGGCTCCGCTGCGCGTGCTGCAGCCGGTCATCGTGGCCTGCCAGCGAGGCGAGTCGGCCATGGCCCGCAAGGCCGCTGCGCAGGCCGAGGGTCACTTCGAGCAGGCCCTGAAGCTCGCTCCTCGAGACTACCCGGCGCTGCTGCGCATGGCGCAGTGCCAGCACGCCCTGGGCCGCAACCAGGCCGCCCGCCGATACGTGACGCAGGCGCGTGAGGTCTACCCCGAGGAGGCGCAGGCCATGAAGCTGTCGGCCACCCTGAGGCTGGGTCTTCGCGACCCTTCGGGCGCGCTGGCCGAGCTCGAGGCCTTCGAGCGCGCGCTGCCGGGCGACCCCGGCGTCGTCTTCCTCAAGGGCGTGGCCTTCGAGGGCATGGGGCGCCGGCAGGCGGCGGGCCAGCAGTTCGCGAGCTTTCTGCGGTCGAATCCCTCGGGGGAGTCGGCCCGCTACGCCTCGGAGCGGCTGAAGGCCTGGGGCATGCTGCCGCGGTAGCACCCCCAATCAGGTGTCTCGATCGAAGGCGCCCGCTGTGTGCGCAAGCTGCGGTGGGCACGCGACGGGCGGGGCAAGAGCGGCAGCGTGCGGGTGATCTACTGCCTCCACAGCATGGCGATGCCGCTGTACCCGTTGCCGATGTTCGCTAGGAACGAGCGCGCCAACCTGAGCCAGGCCGAGCGCCACGAGCTTGCCAGCCTGGTCGGCGCCCGTTGAGCTGGCCAAGCATCATCGTGGCGCAGGTTTCACGGGGCCTTCACCACCCCCACCCCGGCAGGCGAAGCCGCGCGTCGTTCACGTCCACGCCGAACCCCAAGCCCAGCAGCTGGAGTTCCAGCCCCTCCTCGCGGGCGAGCGTGGCGCCCGCCAGGCCCCACAGCGAGAGCTGCCAGCCCGTGCCGCTGGGCGCGCGCGCCACCCAGGTGGCCGGCCCGAGCCAGTCCTTGCCGATGGCCGTGGGCGGCAGGTCCAGACCCAGTCCAGGAACCTCGCGCGCCACCCAGGCGACGAAGGTGTTGCTGTTGGGCCCGGGCCAGGCCCGGTACCGGTCTGGCCAGGGGTAGCGCTGCACCGCCGAGGCAATGCCCTCGGCCAGCGCCTGCGCCGCGGGGCCACGGTGCTCCACCAGCAGCTGCGGCGCGGCGCCGTACCAGTGCTGGTCGGGCTCGGCGCCCTCGGTGGTGACCAGCGCCTGGCCGCCACGCATGGCGCGCCAGCCGATCACCTGGTACGTGGTGTAGGCGGCCGCGCCCTCGGGCTTGACCGCAATCCACGGGTGAATGGCAAAGGCTCCACGCCAGCGCACGGCACGGGCCCCGTAGACCTGCACCACCGCGCCACGCTCGGTGGCGGGATCGGGCGCGAGGCCAGCACGGCCTGGCTGCGCGGCGTACCAGGGAGTGGCCAGATCCACGCGGCCCCAGGCCATCAACGACAGCGGCCCGGCCAGCAGCAGCGTGAGCAGACCGAGCATGGCAGCCAGGCACAGGAGCGCTTGGCGTCGGGCGCGGCGCCAGCGAGATACCGCACTCACGCCGGCACCGGATGGGCGTGCCGGTCGAGCCCGCGCAAGCCCAGCCGCAACCGCTGCTCATCGATGCTGTCCCAAGAGCGCACCAGCAAGGCCATCCAGCAGGGCTTGCCGAAGAGCGGCGCGAGCATGCCGTCGCGGGGGTCGGGTGCGCCGTAGAGGGGGATGCGAAGCGTGCGGTGCGCGAGTTCGAGGGCCTCTTCATGTCGGTCGCATACGGCCAGGTACGCGAGCTGCCGCAGCGCCTGCATCGGCTCCATGCCGAGTTGCCGAGCCGCGAGGTCAGGCCGCGTGGCCAGAAGCGTGGACGCCAGCGGGTCGAGCCAGCGCTTCGCAGCGGCGTCCTGGCCTAACCGGCGCAGCGCCCATCCCAGCACCAGCGCCGCGGGCATCCCACCAAAGCCGCGCGCAGCAGGATGGGCCACAAGCTCCGCCTCGAGCAGGGGAACCGCCGCGCCCGCCTGCCCCGCTTCGACCATCATCTGCGCACGCCCGACGCGCGAGATCATGTCGCCCGGCTGGGCCGCCACGGCGCGCTCCATGAACGAAACGGCCGCGTGCACATCACTGCGCGCGCGCGCCAGGTACGCGAGCTCGCCGTTGCCCCAGGCCTCATAGATGCCACCCCGATCCCGCAGCACGAGATCGTGAAAGAGCGCCTGGGCAGCCTCGACCTCGCCAATGAAGGCCAGCAGCCATCCGAACCGAAACAGCGCACGCGGGTTGCGCGGCCCCTCCCGGTGGTAGCGCTGGCCCATCGCAAACGCCTCCTCGACGAGCCCGGCCTCGTGCAGCGTGGTGATTAGCAACCCGGCACAGCCATGGGCAGGGTCGAGCGAGACCGCTTCGCGCAGCGAACCGATCGCCTGCGGCCGATCGCCCTCCGCCAGGCGCTGCGCGGCCACACCCGCCCAATCGTCGGCCGTGCGATCGGCCGGCGCCGCTTCGCCGAGGCGGTAGTTAGGCTGCGGGGCGGGCGAGGACATGGCGGGTAATGAGGTTACCGCAAGGTCTATGCAAGACGCGCTGGCCGGCGAATTCGACATGGCCCGGGAGCTCATCGCGGCACGGGGCCGTGCCAGGCGTACGCCAGGCGAAGTCGCTGCACGAATGGGAACGACGCAGAGCGTCGTCACCCGGTTGGAGAGCGGTCAGCAGATGCCCTCCATGCGAACGGTCCAGCGCTATGCAAGCGCCATCGGGGCGCGTGCCGCTCTGCGGCTGGAGATGACCACGGGTCGAGGGAGCAAGAAGGCTGCGGCTTGAACCGCCCCGGAACGAGCGCGCCAACCTGAGAAGGCCCGAGCCTGACAAGCGCGCCCTAGCCGGTCAGCACCGCACTGCGCTGGAGTAGACTGCACAGAATTCTGTCATCTACCCCACAAAGGAGCCGGTCATGGGCTTTTCAGCCAGCGACGTGGTGCCGTTCACCCAGGCACGCGCCAACCTTTCCGAGCTGGCAGACCAGGCCAAGGCCGGCGCCGAGAAGATCATCACGAAGAACGGTGAGAGCTACGTCGCGCTGATCGACGCCGACCGGCTGGACTACTACCACCGCCTGGAGCGCGAGCGCATCCACCTGCTGCTGATAGCCGACGCGCAACGCGGCCTGGCCGACATCAAGGCCGGCCGGACCGTTGGGGCGGATGCCGCCATTGCCCAGCTCCAGCAGCGCCGTGCAGGCGCAGCCACCGCCAAGGCCACCAAGACCGCCAAGAAGCGTGGCTGAGGGACTGTACCGGGTCGAACTGACCGCGAGCTTCCTGAAGCGGCTGGGCGCCATCGAGGCGTTCCTGACCGAAGCCGACGCGGCCTTAGCCTTCGACGACCTGCTGGCAGAACTGCGCGCCACGGTGTTTCCCAACCTGGCCCGGTTCCCCCGCATCGGTCGGCGCTACCTGGATAACCCGCCGCGGTCGGCGGAGGCCCTGGCCCAGCTCGCAGCGCTGCCGGCCGGCGCCGCGAGCGCCCTGCGCGAATACCTG
The DNA here is from genome assembly GCA_046081145.1 of Rubrivivax sp. Classification (GTDB taxonomy): domain Bacteria; phylum Pseudomonadota; class Gammaproteobacteria; order Burkholderiales; family Burkholderiaceae_C; genus Rubrivivax. The sequence continues at coordinate 353 of JBJTVI010000060.1, read as the reverse complement.
CACGGCGACTACCTGATGCTGTACACGGCCATGGACGCCCAATCGACGGTCTACCTGCTGTCCATCCGCCACCACCGACAACTCTCCTTCGGCTTCGCGAGCCTCTGGCCTGGCGCCGGAATGCCCCCTTCAGCATGAACGTCGTAGAGATCGAACGGGCCATCTCTGAACTGACCCTGCAGCCCTTCGACGCGGCAGAGCGAGACCTTCGCCGCCCGGCTGGCAAGCCCCGCCAGCGCCCCGGAACCCCGTCCAGGACACTTCTGGATGGCACGAGCAAGAGCGGCCCCGAAGGGCCGCTGCAACTTGTCGATTTCGCCGGATATCTTGGTGGGCGGTGCAGGGTTCGAACC
>JBJTVI010000059.1:0-2534 GCA_046081145.1 Rubrivivax sp. | reverse complement strand
TGTAGCCCTGACCGCCACGCCCGAGGGTGCCGCGCCAGTGCTTGCGCCCCTTGAAGGGCAGCTTGAGCGTGAGCGAGATGTCCTGCCCGGCGAAGCGCTCCCAGTCGGCGGCCCGCTTGAGCGGCCGATCCAGACCGGGCGAGGAAACCTCCAGCCGCTCGTACTCGACGCCGTCGACCTCCAGCGAGAGCTGCAGCTGCCGCGTGACGACCTCGCAGTCGTCGATGGTCACGAACTCGCCTGCGCCCCGCTCCATCGGGTAGCCCTGGCCGGGAATGCGGTCGATGCTCACGCGCAGCAGGCCGCGCGGCGCACGCTCCACCTCCACCAGGTCGTAACCCAGTGCGGTGACGGTGCGCTCGACCGACGCCTGCCAGTGTGGTGCGTGAAATGACGAGCCCTGCATGCCCTGCACGGTCCTTGCTACCCTCGAATCCTCTCGGCCAAAAAAAATGGGCTGGAAGAAATCCGCCCACTCGACATTCAGCGAAAGACGGATTATAAGCCGCCGCCGCCCGCCCGGCAACGCCCGCGCACATCTCCCCGCCCGACGTGGAATACTCGTGGGTTTCCCGAGGGCATGACCCGGAGTTCACGATGGGATTTCTCGCCGGCAAGCGCCTGCTCATCACGGGCGTTCTCAACCACCGCTCGATCGCCTATGGCATCGCCCGCGCCTGCCACCGCGAGGGGGCGCAACTCGCCTTCAGCTACCAGGGCGAGCGCTTCAAGGATCGAATCGCCGAATTCGCTGCCGAGTTCGGCTCGAACCTCACCTTCGAATGCGATGTCGGCGACGATGCGCAGGTCGCCCGGCTCTTCGAGCAGCTCGGCGAGCACTGGCCCACCTTCGACGGCTTCGTCCACTCGATCGGCTACGCCCCGAGGGAGGCCATCGCCGGGGATTTCCTGGATGGGCTCTCGCGCGAGGCCTTACGCATCGCGCACGACATCTCCACCTACAGCTTCCCGGCCATGGCCAAGGCGGCCGCGCCCCGGCTGAACCCGAGCGCCGCGCTGCTCACGCTGACTGACCTCGGCTCGCTGCGCATCGTGCCGGGCTACAACACGATGGGCCTAGCCAAGGCCTCGCTCGAGTCGAGCGTGCGCTACCTGGCCGCCAGCCTCGGGCCCAGGGGCGTGCGCGTGAACGCGATCTCCGCAGGCCCCATCAAGACGCTGGCCGCTTCGGGCATCAAGGGCTTCGGCAAGATCCTCGACGTGGTGGCACGCGAGGCGCCCATCCGCCGCAACGTCACCATCGAGGATGTCGGCAACGTCGCGGCCTTCCTGCTGTCGGATCTGGCCGCCGGCGTCACGGCGGAAGTGACCTACGTGGACGGCGGCTTCAGCCAGTCAGCCGGCGGCATGGCCGAGGATGCCTGAGCGGACTCAGGCCTTCACGCAGTCCACGCAGTAGCGCCGGGTGGCGGCGCCCTGCTCCTCGTCCTCGACGAGGCCGTGCACGTCGGTGTCGAAGCCCGGGAAGCGCGCGTTGAAGGTGCGCGTGAACTTCAGGTACTCGACGATGCGCTGATTGAAGCGCTCACCCGGGATCAGGAGCGGGATCCCTGGCGGATAGGGCGTCAGCATCGCCGTGGTGATCCGGCCTTGCAGCGCATCGATGGGCACGCGCTCGGTCTGCCCGCGCGCGATCGAGGCGAAGGCGTCGCTGGGCTTCATGGCCGGCTCGACGTCCGAAAGGTACATGTCGGTCACCAGGCGCGCAATGTCGCCCGTGGCGGAGGTCTCGTTGATGGACTGGCACAGCTCGCGCAGCCCCGTTCGCTCGTAGCGCGGGTGCGCGGCACAGAACTCCGGCAGCACGCGCCACATCGGCGCGTTCTTGTCGTAGTCGTCCTTGAACTGCTGCAAGGCCGTCAGCAGCGTGTTCCAGCGGCCCTTGGTGATGCCGATGGTGAACATGATGAAGAACGAGTACAGGCCCGTCTTCTCCACCACCACGCCGTGCTCGGCCAGGTACTTGGTCACCACCGCCGCGGGGATGCCCGTCTTGGCGAAGCGCCCCGACACATCCAGCCCCGGCGTGATCACCGTGCTCTTGACCGGGTCGAGCAGGTTGAAGCCCTCGGCCAGCTCGCCGAAGCCGTGCCACTTGTCGCCCGCCTTGAGCGTCCAGTCGAGCTGACGCCCGATGCCCTCGGCCACGAGCTTGTCCGGGCCCCAGACCTTGAACCACCAGTCGCGGCCGTACTCCTTGTCCACCTTGCGCATGGCCCGGCGGAAGTCCAGCGACTCGCTGATGCTCTCCTCCACCAGCGCCGTGCCCCCGGGAGGCTCCATCATGGCTGCCGCCACGTCGCAGCTCGCGATGATCGCGTACTGCGGGCTCGTGGAGGTGTGCATCAGGTAAGCCTCGTTGAAGAGGTGGCGATCGAGCTTGCGCCGCTGCGCATCCTGCACGAGTACGTGCGAGGCCTGGCTCAGCCCGGCCAGCAGCTTGTGCGTGCTCTGGGTGGCGAAGACGATCTGGTCCTTCGGGCGCCCGCGCTTCTTGCCCATCGCATGGAAGC
>JBJTVI010000058.1:0-6408 GCA_046081145.1 Rubrivivax sp. | reverse complement strand
CTATGCCGCCGTGGTGTTGAGCCACTGGAGCGCGGGGCAGGGCGGCTTCGACAGCCTGGGATCGGTCGAGCAGCTGTTCAAGAGCCGCTGGCTCCTGCTGGCGGGTTGGGTGCACTACCTCGCCTTCGATTTGCTGGTGGGCGCGTGGCAGCTGCGCACCGCCCGGCGCGAGGGCATCCCTCACCTGTACCTGCTGCCGTGCCTGCTGGCGACCTTTCTGTTCGGGCCGGCGGGCTACCTGTTGTTCCAGTCGCTGCGCGCAGCGCATCGCAGAAGTGTTCGCTCGGCGGCTGTCGAGCCCGCCTCCCCGGTCCCTGGTCCCTGGACCCTGGCCCGCCTGGCCGCTGACTCGCCCCGATACACCGGGCTGGCCGTCCTGGTGGCCCTGGCGATGGTGCCGCTCATCGGCGCCTTCCTGATCGACCAGCGCCTCTTTCAGGGAATCAACGTCTGGATCAAGCCGCTGAAGTTCCACACGGCCCTGGTCGTCTATCTGCTCACGCTGGCGGCTTTCGCCCGCTACGCCTCGCCAGAGCTCAGGGGGCGGCCTTGGTGGCGGTGGCACGAGCGCGCCGTCGTGCTGGCCGTGGTGCTGGAGTTGATCTGGATCGACGGGGCGGCGGCTCTCGGCACGGCCTCCCACTACAACGAGTCCACGCCCCTGGCCACGGCGGTGTACTCCTTCATGGGGGTGGCCGCCGTCGTGCTGACCTCGGCCAGCGCGACGCTGGCCTGGGCCCTCCACCGCCACCCGGCAGGGGACCTGTCCCCCGCCGTGCGCACCGGGCTGGTCTGGGGTCTCAGTCTGACCGTGCTGCTGACCCTGGTGACGGCGCAGACCCTGTCAGGCATGGACAGCCATTGGGTGAGGGGCACGACGAACGATGCCGGCGGCCTGTGGCTGCTGGGCTGGTCACGCGACGGCGGCGACCTTCGCGCAGCGCATTTCTTCGCCACCCATGCGATGCACGCCGTTCCCCTGCTGGCTCTGGTGTGCGCCCGGCTCTTCGGCCGCGAGGCTCGGGCCCCCGTCAGGGTTGCCGCACTGGGCTACGTGGGCTTCGTGGCCATCGTCTTCGTCCAGGCCTTGAACGGCCTGCCCCTGATTCCGCTTTGACAAGGACCCGCCATGCAACTCCCCTTCAAGCTCATCCGCAACCTGCACTTGGCGGCCTCGCCCTTCATCGGGGCCTTCGTCTACTCCGGCGCGCTGCGGCAAAGCGAGACATTCCTGGTGCTCATCCAGTGGGTGGTGTTCCCCCTTGTGGCCGCCGCTGGCCTCGCGCTGTGGCTGGGCCCACGTCTGTCGAGACGTTGACAGGCCATGCGGATGCTGGCGCGCTCGGCGCCTGGTTCGCCAAAGATGTCTTTCCGAAAGCGCACGGCAAGTCCACCGTGCCGGTCAGGAAGCGGGCACCCAACGGCGCCCATGCCACTGCCGCGCACACGCATCCACAAACCGGACCTGGCCGCATCACCGCACGCCCGCCAACAAGCTCTCATACGGAATCCGCAGCCCATCGTGCAGCCGCTTCACCATGCGCAGGCTCAGGGGCCGCTTGCGATTCAGCACTTCGGACACCCTGCCGCTCTGGCCGATGTAGGGCTCGAGGTCACTCGGGGTGAGGCCTTCTTGCTCCATGCGGAACTTGATGGCCTCGACCGGGTCGGCCGGGCCGAAGTCGACGTGCTTGGCCTCGTAGGCCTCGATGAGCGTGACGAGTACGTCTCGCTCATCCGCTTGCGCAGAGCCTTCTTCTGCCTGGAAGATCCTTTCCAGCCGCTCGAAGGCACGCTGGAGGTCGTCTTCGCTGCGGATGGGCCTAATACTCATTGACGGTCTCCACATTGGTTCGGTCGTATTGCGCGTGGGTCCCCACGAACTTCACCCAGACGATGCCCGCCTGGTACTGGACCTCGACCACCAGTCGGTACTTGTTGCCGCCGACGTTGAACACCACCCGGTTGTTGCCGCAGATGCTGGCGCTGGCGTAGTGATCCTTGATGTCCTGAGGCGTGTGCCATGTCGCCTTGACGGCCTCGACATACCAGCTGTGCAGTGGCCCCTTTGCGTCAGCACACCCCGGCCGCAGCCAGAACCGCTGCAGGCTGCTCTTTGCGATGACCCTCATCTGCGTCAGTATCTCCCATTTTGGGAGGAGAGCGCAAGCACGGGGGCGCTGCAGCGTCGCATCGGAAGGACGGTCACGAATTCCCCACTCACCTTGTCTAAGTCACAAGAGGGGCCATCCGGCTCTCTTGGACAAGGAGATGCACATGTCGGGATTCAGTTCATGGCTGGCCACTGCCGGGGTGGCGGTCTCGGTTCTCGCGCCGGGTTCCATGGCGCAGGCACAGACACCTGTCGGGGCCCTCGGCGACGGTCTGCCGGCGAGCGCGCCGGTCGCGGTCGTGGTGAAAGTGCCCACGCCCTGGTACGCGCCCCGGTTCTTCGTCACCCGCAAGATGCGCGAGACGATCCCGCAGTACCAGGCGATCCCGGGTCTGAACTTCAAGGCCTTTTCCTTCGCCCGCGCCGACGGACACTACGGCGGCGTGTACCTGTGGAAAGATCTGGGCGCCGCTCGGGCGTGGTTCACGCCGGCCTGGTTCGAGCGGGTGCAGCGCGAGCGCGGGGCGGCGGCGCAGGTGCGCGCTTTTGAAGTGCTGCTGGCGCTGGACAACACGCCCGGCGGCACGCCCGTCAACCCCGACAGCACGGCCGTGGCGACCCTCGTGGAGATGCCGGTGCCGGCGGGCGTCGGCAAGGAGCGGATCGCCCAGGGCTTTGCGGCAGCCGCCCCAGGTTTTCAGAAAGTGCCGGGACTCTTGCGCAAGTACTTCATCATGACGGCCGATGGCAGGTTCGGCGGCATCTACCTCTGGAAGGACGAAGCTAGCGCCAACGCCTGGTTCACACCAGCTTGGCGGGATAGGATCGTCAAGGAATACGGCCAGCCCGCCAGCCTCGAATGGTTCGACACGCCCATCCTGCTGCCCGGCCAGGATGCGGGCGGCGCTTGGGTGAAAGGGCCGAATCCATCGTGAAGATCGCCGAACCCGATGCCTCCACCATTCGCGACGCGGTCCAGGGCAGCCTGCAGGCGGTGGATGCGTTGATCACGACGATCCAGCCCGGGGTCTACAAGCTGGCCGTGCACGTGCTGGGCCACCGCGACGACGCGGCCGACGCCACGCAGGAGATCCTGCTCAAGGTGGTCACGCATCTGGCGGGGTTCCGGTCGGAGTCGGCCTTCTCGACCTGGGTATGGCGCGTGGCGTACAACCATCTGATGACTGCCCGCACCCGCAAGGCCGAGTCGCCCGAGGTCTCTCTGGAGGGGATGGCCGAGCGCCTGGAGCAAGGCCTGGCGTTCGCGGCGCAACTGGCGCGCGACCGCGGCGAGCCCGGCCCCCTGAGCCCGCAGGACAAGCTCGAGGCGCGCCAGGTGGCGCTGGGCTGCACGCAGTCGATGCTGATGGCCCTTGACCGCGAACAGCGCCTGGCCTTCGTGATCGACACCGTCTTCGACCTCGACTCGCGCGAGGCAGCCGCCGTGGTGGGCATCTCGCCCGAGGCCTACCGACAGCGCCTGTCGCGGGCGCGCGCCCGGCTGGATGCGTTCATGGGGCAGCGCTGCGGGCTGGCCAACCCGGATGCAGCCTGCCGTTGCGAACGCCAGCTCCCGGCGCTCAGGCACGTGGCCAAGGCCACAGGCATCGACCGGGGCGCCGTGGCTGCGCGGAACCAGACGGAGCAGGAGGAGGCCGAGCGCCAGTTCGCGGCCTTCACGCGCGTGGCAGATGCAGCAGCCATGCTGCGTGCGCACCCCGACTACCGGGCGCCAGAGGCCCAGCGCGCCGCCATCTTGACGGTGCTGCGGCAAGAAGGCTTCATGCAGCGAGGGCAGCTGCAGTGAGGAACTCGCAAAGCGCATGCGCAGCAGGGTTGGGGGACGCTTGAAGTGCAGGAACTGAACACCGAAGCGCCGGTCTTCACCCTGCCGGCCCATGACGGCTATCCGCTGCAGGCTACCCGCTTTGCGCCGCAGGGCACGCGCCGAGGCCGCCTCATCATGGCCGGGGCCACCGGTGTGCCCCAGCGTTTCTACCGCCGCTTCGCGGCCTTTGCCGCTGCGCAAGGCGTCGAAGTCTGGACGCTGGACTACCGCGGCGTGGGTCTTTCGCGGCCCGCCAACCTGCGCGGCTTCGAGATGAACTACCTCGACTGGGCCCAGCTGGATTTGAGCGCATTGCTCGACCATGTGGCCGCCTCGGGCGATGGACCGATCTGGATGGTGGGGCACTCCTATGGCGGCCATGCTTTCGGTTTGCTGCCTGGCCATGAACGGGTGCAGCGCTTCATCACCTTCGCAACGGGTGCAGGCTGGCACGGCTGGATGCCGCCGCTGGAGCGGCTGCGCGTGTTGCTGATGTGGCGGGTGATGGGCCCGGTGCTGGTGCGGGTCAAGGGCTATCTGGCCTGGAGCATCCTTGGCCTGGGCGACGATCTTCCGCTGGGGGTCTACAGACAATGGCGGCGCTGGTGCCAATGGCCACGTTACTTTTTCGATGATCCGGCGTGCGCCGACTTCGCCGCTCGCTTTGCGCAGGTGCGCACGCCCATCCGGGCGGTGAACGCCATCGATGATCACTGGGCGCCACCAACCTCGCGCGATGCCTTCATGTCGGCCTACGTGAACGCCTCGCTGGAGCTCATCACACTGGAGCCGCGCGACGTGGGCCTGAAGGCGATCGGACATGTGGGCTACTTCAGGCCAGAGGCCACGGTGCTGTGGCAGCAGGCGCTCGATTGGTTGCAGTCCACAGAGACCTGAAAATCGCACCGAATCTTCTGCACTGAAGAGGAATTCACATGATCACAGGAATCTACGCCGGCTTGTGTGGCGTGTTGTTGGTGCTGCTGTATCTGCGGATCAGCCAAAGGCGCATGGCTGCCAAGATCGGTTTGGGCACCGGAGGCGACGCCGAACTGGAGCGGCGAGTCCGCGCCCACGGCAACTTCATCGAGTCGGTGCCGATGGCTTTGGTGCTGCTGTTTCTGTTCGAGCACGCGGGCGCCCAACCCTTGCACGTACATGCCTTTGGAATCCTCCTGGTTCTCTCCAGGGTGGCGCATGCCCACGGTCTATCGAAGACGTCCGGGCGCTCCATCGGCCGGTTCTATGGCTCCATCGGCACGCTGCTGGTGCTGGCTGGGCTCTCGGTCGCGGTTGTGGTGAAGGCCTTGTTCTGAGCGCAACCTGGGGATGGAACTCGAGCGGCCAGCGTTCACGGCTTTCGCTCCCCCGCTATCCGCCGAAGTTCGACCCTCGCGCGCTCGAGCGCGGCGTCTCGCCCCGCGACCGGCGCGACCTCGATGTGTGGCCGCACGGGGCCAAGGTCTTCAAGAGGGTGCTGGGTGAATCACCCACCGTGTTTCGCGGCCGGGTCATCCAAGACCGGGCGGGTTGCGCCGAGCCAGCGCCGGAACGGGCGTGTGGCAGCCGCGGAGCTCAGCCGATCCAATGATTTCGCATTTCGCGAAACAGGAAACGCAGCCCACCATGCCCCGCGCCGCCAACCGCCAGCCCGCGCTCAAGCCCCAGGACTTCTACCTCCTGCTGGCCTTGGCCGCGCTGGGCGAACAGGTCATGACCTATCCCGAGCTTGCGGCTTTCAGCGGGCTGTCGATGTCCGAGGTGCATGCCGCCCTGAAACGTGCCGCGGCGTCGCGCCTGCTGTTCTTCGACGGCAAGCGGCCACGGCTGCTGGTCCCGGCCTTCAAGGAGTTCCTGCTGCATGGGGCGCGCTATGCCTTTCCCGCGGTACGCGGCAGCATGGTCGTGGGCATCCCCACGGCGCATGCGGCGGCACCATTGAATGCGCACATCGCGCCATCGGCTGATCCGCCGCCAGTGTGGCCGGCGCTCGAGGGCTCGATGCGGGGTGTGGCGCTGTTGCCGCTGTACCCTTCCGCTCCTGCGGCCGCGCAGCGAAGCCCGGCGCTGCACGAGAACCTGGCCCTTTTCGATGCCCTGCGCGTGGGCAACGCGCGCGAGCGCAAGCGGGCGACCGAAGCGTTCGAGGCTCGGCTGTGATTGCGGGCGACCCGAATGTCGCAAGCGTGGAGCTCGTCGCGGCTGCGCTCGGCGAACTGTGCGAGGAGGTCGTGCTGGTGCGGGGATGCGCGGCCAGCCTGTTGATCGATGCGCCTTCGGCGCACCCGCCTCGGGTGACGACCGATGTCGATCTGATCGCCACCGTGACCGCGCTGCGTGACTACCACGCGCTCGAGCGCCGCTTCGCCCAGCGTGGGCTGACCCGCGATCTGACGCCAGATGCCCCGATCTGCCGGTGGCGGGCAGGTACGGTGGCCGTTGATCTGATGCCCACCGACGAGGTCGT
>JBJTVI010000057.1:0-2163 GCA_046081145.1 Rubrivivax sp. | reverse complement strand
GAACTGGTTGGCCTCGCGCACGCGGCGCTGCGTGAGGGCCAGCGAGAGCAGCGTCACGCCGATCAGCGCCCCGTCGCGCACCAGCTGCGGCAGCCCCACCTCGGTGCCGAAGACGTCGAACTCGACCCCGGGCTTCCAGGTGCCGCTCATCAGCACCAGTGCGGCCACCGCCAGCAGCAGCACGAAGTTCCAGCCGCCCTCGATGCCGAAGCTGTCGTCGTCCGGCGTCGGGTCGGCGCGCGTCACGCCCTCCTTGCGGTACCAGTAGGCGTCGATGGCGTAGAAGATCACCAGCAGCGCGCCCACGAGAAAGAGCGTCTCGGGGAAGATCGTAATGACGGTCCAGAAGAAATCCACGCCCTTGAGGAAACCCAGGAAGAGGGGTGGATCCCCCAGCGGCGTGAGCGAGCCGCCGGCGTTGCTGACGATGAAGATGAAGAACACCACCACGTGCGCCACGTGCTTGCGGTTGTCGTTGGCGCGAATCAGCGGGCGGATCAGCAGCATCGAGGCACCGGTGGTGCCCATGAAGCTCGCCAGCACCGCGCCGATGCCCATGATGGCCGTATTCAGCCCCGGGCTGCCGTGCAGGTTGCCGCGCACGTAGATGCCGCCGGCCACCGTGAAGAGGGCCGTGAGCAGGATGATGAAGGGGATGTACTCGGCCAGCAGCACGTGCACGAGCATGCCGCCCGTGGTGGGCAGCCCCTGCGTGAGCGCAAAGGGCACGAGCAGCAGCAGCGCCCAGCCACCCGCGATCTTGCCGAAGTGGTGGTGCCAGAGCCGGGGCGTGGCCAGCGGCAGGATGGCGATGGACAGCAGCATGCCCGCAAAGGGCAGGCCCCACCCCGCCGAGAGGCGGCCGCCGTCGATCTCGGCGGCCGATGCGCCCGTGCTGCCCAGCAGCAGCGCGAGACCCGCAAGCAGCGTGGCGACGCGACGGTTCATGGCTTCAGTGCCCCCCGCCCTTGGCGGGCGTGCCCATGAGGCGGTCGGCCAGCGCGATGGCCAGCGCCGAGAACAGGAACGCCATGTGGATGAGGGTCTGCCACAGCAGCACCTTCTCCTCGTAGTTGGCGGCGTTGATGAAGGTCTTGAGCAGGTGGATCGAGCTGATGCCGATGATGGCCGTGGCGAGCTTGACCTTCAGCACCGACGCATTCACGTGGCTCAGCCACTCGGGCTGGTCCGGGTGGCCCTCGAGGTTCAGGCGCGAGACGAAAGTCTCGTAGCCGCCGATGATCACCATGATGAGCAGGTTGCTGATCATCACCACGTCGATCAGCGCGAGCACCACCAGCATGATGATGGTCTCGTTGAGCGTCTTGATGGGCTCGTAGCCGGTGATGACCCCGGCAGCGTCCTTGATCGGCGCGGCCTTGTAGCCGATGCTGCCCACGAGCTGGCCGAGGGCCTCCTGGCTGCCGAAGGCGGCGTGGATAAGGTGCACCAGCTCCACCCAGAAGTGGTAGACGTACACGCCCTGCGCCAGGATCAACCCCAGGTACAGCGGCAGCTGCAGCCAGCGGCTGGCAAAGATGAAGCTCTGCAGCCCGCTCAGCTTGGCTGGCGGGTGCGAGGGCGGCGGCGCGCTCGGGTGGCTCATGGTGGGGCTCGCGGCCAGGGCTCGGGACAACCCTGTTGTGCAGGATTGTAGGTGCCGCAAGATGACGGGTTGGCCGTGCGAGAGTCAGGCGAAAGTCAGAGCCCCCGCTTATCGTGCGGCCCCACCCCAGACCGTTCCAGGAGACGAACCATGGCCACAGAAGCCACCCCCCTGAAGACCTACCTGCCCCCCGCGGGCTTCGTGCAGGGGGCCGCCATCTCGGGCATGGGCAGGTACCAGGCGCTGTGCGCCGAGGCCGAGGCCGACTACGAGGGCTACTGGGCGCGCCTGGCGCGCGAGTTCGTGAGCTGGAAGACCCCCTTCTCGAAGGTGCTCAACGCCTCGGGCGCCCCCTTCTACCGCTGGTTCGAGGACGGCACCCTCAACGTCTCCTACAACTGCCTGGACCGCAACGTCGAGCGCGGGCTGGGCGCCAAGACGGCCCTCATCTTCGAGACCGATGGCGGCACGGTCACGAAGGTGAGCTACGCCGATCTGCTCGAGCGCGTGTGCCGCCTGGCCAATGCGCTGAAGGCCCGCGGCGTGAGGAAGGGCGA